>JAFEAQ010000019.1:300000-448368 GCA_018266295.1 Bdellovibrionales bacterium
CCAAAACCATCACTTTGAGTGGCGGCGGCGGCGGAGCCAAACGGATCGTACACTCAGTCACAAAACCAAGCATCCCTTCGCTGCCAATAAAAAGATGACGAAGATCGAGGCCCGTCGCATTTTTCACGAGGCCATTATTGAGTTCCAGAATATCGCCAGTACCAGTGACAACTTTCAAACCCGCGATCCACTCACGAGTCAGACCATAGCGAAGAACTTTGATCCCGCCGGCATTGGTCGCAATGTTACCGCCAATATGTGAAGAGCCCGTCGCTGCGAAGTCGACCGGGTAGTAGAGGTTTTTAGAAGTCGCAAATTGTTGCAAAGCTTCGGTCACAACGCCAGCTTGGCAGACCACAGTTTGGTCGGTCGGGCTGAAGTCTTTGATCTGATTCATTTGCTCGAAAGAAACCACCACTTCGCCTTTGGTTGCCACCGCAGCGCCACTGAGACCTGTGCGGCCGCCAGAAGGAACCAAAGCGATTTTGTGTTTGCGCGCCCAGCGCACGATTTTAGCCACATCGTCCGTAGAACGAGGGAATAGGATCGCCGAAGCGTTGATATCGAAGTAAGTGGTCCAGTCCTTGCCGTAGTATTTGAGAGAATCGGAATCCGTCTTGATTTGGTCAGCCGGCAAAAGTGTCGAAAGTTCTGGAAGCATGCTCATCTTGTTGGAATCCTTTCCTACGATGACCGGTTTTGAAAAACCGTCTTTTAAGATTGTTCCTCAAAAGGATTGATTCGGGGAGCTCTTTTTTCTTCGCGCAGAGTGCGAATTTTCAGAGTCGCGTAGATCGGGCAGAAGCCCCAGGCCGCGGTAAAGATAAAATACACGCCGCCGAACGCCCAAATAGGACCGCCCGCAATGGCGTAGGTGAAAAGCACCACGCCAACGAAAAAGCGGATAATGCGGTCCCAGAGGGCGACGTTACATCTCATTAGTTTTTCAACATCTCTTGAAGTTCGCCGCTTTGATACATTTCCATCATGATATCGCTGCCGCCAACAAGTTGCTTGTTGATGTAAAGTTGCGGGATTGTCGGCCAGTTGCCGTATTCTTTGATGCCTTGACGGATTTCTTCGTCTTCAAGCACGTTCACGTCGTGGAATTGCACGCCGATGTCTTGCAAGATAGCGCATGCGCGAGAAGAGAAACCGCACATAGGGAAGCTTTGAGTGCCTTTCATGAAAAGCACGATCTTGTTATCGTTCAAAAGTTTTTCAATACGTTCATGAGTAGTAGACATTTATATTCCTCCGAGCTTTCGGCTCACAGATTAAGATTTTACTTTAGTTTTGATTGAAAGTGCATGGACTTCGCCGGTTTTAAGCTCCGGTCCAAAAACAGCCATAACATGTTGATGTTGTTGAATGCGGTTTAGTCCCGCGAATTTCGCACTTTCAACGAACACTTCCCAATGGTCTTCAGTACCAGTCAAATCGACAACGTCAATGGTTCCATCAGGATAAGCGGTGGTTAAACGGTCTTTCATTTCTTGTGATGTCATAGGGGAAAGGGATACCAGAGCACTAGTTTTGGCGCAAGTGCTAACTGAGAGGTGACAGCTGGCTTCCAGAGGGGTAAGACCTGGGAATGGCTGAATTTTTACGTCGTTTTGAGAAGCTTTTGGGTTTAGCGGCCCTCTCGTTGGGTTTTTACCTTTTTGCGAGGCTCGAGTTCCTGGTTTGGAACTGGGCGCACTACCGCTCAAAGGAAACCGCCGACATTCTCTGGGCTTTTTTGCTGGGGTTTCGCTTCGATATTTCAGCCATTTGCATGAGTCTGACACCGCTGATTCTCTGGAGCTTCTGGCCATGGTCTGAAAAGCGTCATCGCCTGTGGGAGACCGTCGCTTTCTGGATGTGGGCTCCTTTTTTCTTTCTTTTCATGATGATGAACCTCGGGGATTCGGAGTTTATCAATTTTGTGGGGCGCCGTTTTTCCTATGATGCTTTGTTTGTCGTCGGCGAAATGGACAGCAAGGTTGGCAATATTTTGGCCTCTTATTGGCACTTGGCACTGATTAACTTTTCGGTGATGTTCCTGGTGCTTTGGTTCGGCTGGAAAATCCTGCGCCGTCCGTCCCAGCGTGTTTATTTACTCTCGGGCAAACGCGAAATTCCTTACTACGCCGCCGGTGTTTTTGTGGTGCTGGCGTTGGTTGTGATTGGACTTCGCGGGGGCCTTCAGAAAAAGCCGATGAATATCGTGAACGCGCACGTATTTGCGGCACCGATTCTGAACAACCTTGTTTTGAACTCAACGTTCACCTTTGTAAAAAGCTACGGAGCCGAAACGCTGTCCCACGAAGTGTACTTTTCAGACCGCAATGAAATGCTCAGCCACCTCAATGGCTCGGTGAAAGGCCCCTCCTTACTGGAAGGACATCGCCTGAAAACCCCACAAAACGTGGTCGTGATTATTCTTGAAAGCTTCAGCCTTGAATACATGGGTGAAGTGAATGGCGGCAAAGGCTTTACTCCATTTCTGGATTCTTTGACTCACAAAGGGTTGTTTTTTAAGAATGGTTTTGCCAATGCTCGCAGATCGATCGAAGGGGTTGCCGCGGTGACAGCCGGGATTCCGGCGATGATGAATGAACCGTTTATTTCTTCGCACTTTTCTTCCAACTATTTCGTAGGTCTTGGCAGCGTGCTGACGGCGCAAAAATACCCGACGGCGTTTTTCCATGGCGGCAACAACGGCACGATGTATTTTGACGTCTTTGCCAAAAGTGCCGGCTTTGAAAAATACTACGGTGCCAACGAGTATCCAAACCCGGTAGACAACGACGGAACGTGGGGCATTTTCGACGAACCTTTCTTGCAGTTCATGAAGGCTAAACTCGATGAGATGAAGCCGCCGTTCTTTGCCTCGGTTTTCACATTGAGTTCGCACAATCCGTACCGCATTCCGGATCAGTACAAAGGCAAATTTCCTAAGGGCCCGCACGAAATTTTGGAAAGCGTCGCGTACTCCGACTATGCATTGCAGAGATTCTTCGAAGAGGCCGAGAAGTCTCCGTGGTACAAAGACACTTTATTCGTAATCACGGCCGATCACACGGGTTTTAATTACCGGCCTGAAAACGAAAACGAAATTTCGCGCTTCCGTGTGCCGTTGATTTTCTTCCATCCGGGTTACGAGTGGCCCAAAGAAATCGATCGCGACCAAGTCGTGCAACAAATCGACGTCTTGCCATCGGTGATGGATTTCTTGGGAATTGAAAACACCAAAGAGGTGAACTACCTCGCACGCTCTGTGTTTATTCCGGGCGAGCGCACAGCCACAATGTACTTGGATGGCCGCTACTTCATTGCTGACAAAGATTATTTCATTGATTGGCTGGTGGGCGCCGACATGAAAATGTACGCCATCACAGACTCTTTCGAAAAGCACCCACTCACAGAGCCAGCGGACCACAAATTGAATCTCGAAAACCGAGTCAAAGCCGCCGCCCAATACTTCAACGAAGGCATGTGGGACAACCGCCTCTACTACCCAAGCGGCAAATAAAGGTTCTTCTGGCAATTTGGACGAGCTGCGAACTTTCGCGGCCGAGCCCCGGGCAATTCGAAGGCTAGATTTAAATACACTCTCCCTATAGCAGGGGTCCTTTCTTGCAAATGGTATAATATACGACCCATTCGTATATTATACCATTTGGTTGGAAGGACCTATGAATCAAGGCTCTCGAAATTCACCTCACTTAGATCGTATGAATATGAGTGAATTGCAGATAAACTCGCAGTTTTTTCGAGTGTTGGCTTGGAATGTAATGGAAATGCGCCATACACATCGCCTTACTCAAGGCGAATTGGCCGAAAAAACGGGGCTGTCAATAGATCAAATTAGCCATATTGAGCGTGGTTTTGGAAAAACCTCTTTTGAGACTTTAATTACGTTGGCAAACTTTTTTGGGGTGAAGGTGGCTGTGCTTTGTGAGGATGTGCCCAAGGGCATTCAGATTAAGGCGGAGATGCGCAGGGCCGTTATCGAGAAAGAGGATCTTAAGTTTTCTAAAGAGTTTTCAGAGTCGCCGAAGATTTTTTTTGTGAGGCTTTCGCCGCGGAAGTGGCGGCATGTTCAAGTGCAAAAAAACTATATCTATGATTTTATCGCGGTCAGTGGACATGTGATGATTCATGGGCCTGAGGTTTTTGAACAAATGAAACCGAAGGAAATACTTTCTTTGAAAGGCTCTGGGAAGTTGCGGATACGCAGTGTTTCTGGAGTAGAGCAGAGTGAAGTCCTTGTAATTCAAAATTTTGTGCAACGCAATTTGGTGTCAGAGTGACTCATAGAGAGCGGGCATGAATGTTGAACTGGTTTCTTAGCATTCAAGAAAAAGGAGCCATCATGTCTGGTCAAAAATTACTTCAAAGTTTTGTTGTTCTTAGTTTGTTAGTGAGTGGCATCGCTCAAGCTCAAATGGGCGGTCGCCCAGCACCTTATCCGGGTCCATCATACGGTGGCGGAGGAAGAGGTGGCGGTGGTCCCGAGCGTGGTGGCGATCGCGGCCCAGGGCCAGTTCGCCCAGGCCCGGGCGGTGGCGGAGAGGATGAGTGCCGTCGTGACCCTCGCAATCCTCGTTGCAACAATGGCGATGATCGCCATGGTGGTGGCTATCGCCCAGGTCCACAGCCGCGCCCGCCGTATAATCCGCCGCCGCGTCACAACCCTCCATACAATCCACCGTATCGGCCGCCTTACAATCCGCCTCCAGTGTATAACCCACCACCATCTACTCACAACGAGAGTAGCATTGTGTTGAATCAGATCACTCGCCGTGCGGGTGGTGAATGGCACCGTATCACGCTGAATTACCCAATTCGCATTGATTACATCCAAACACAGATGCTCAGCTATTCGGCGCAAATTCACGAAGCTTACGTAACAACTCGTAGTGGAGCCCGTTACCAAGTGCGCGAACTGAGCGGCACAGGCACGTTCTCATCAAGAAGAGCGTCCGAGATTCTGAACATCTACGAAGACATCATCGCGATTGATCTGCGCATCGAATCCATGGGGGGCTACGCCGATATGATGGTGACAGTCGTCTCTAGCGATGGTTCAACGTCGTTGTCGTCGACTCGATACTAGAATCGCTCTTTGAATTTTTCGGATTTATTGTCCAAGGTGGGCGTTGCTTTCAAACATCTTCTTGACGCGCTCTTCTTGGGCTTTCGAAAACGATGTGTGCAAAATACGTCCACCGTGTCTAGCCAGGTCGGGAATCGCTTTGTCGATCGTTATATGATGCAGTAGTAAAAATAAAGCAGAAGTGCCGGCTTTCATCTCGTTGCCCACGCTGGCCATGAAGTCATCATCAACACCGATGTCTGCGAGCGTTCCGCCCATGATCCCAGCCGTAGCGCCCACAGCGGCGCCGACATAAGGAGCGGCAAATAACAGACCCACCAGAGTCCCTAAAACCGCGCCCCCGGCAGCCGCCAAGAGGGGTAAATTGTGGCTTTGATGAATTTTAATTCGCCCAGAGGAGTCTTTGACAACGACGCAGGCGTCTTCGATCTCAATCAGACCCCTGCTTTGCAAGTGCTTGACGGTGTCCATGACGTCGTCGGCGATTTTCTCAGTGGGATACACCAAAACCATGATAGTGGAATTCATCATAGAAGAACTCCTTCGCTGTGCCTTCAATTATATCAAGGACAGCTCCATCATGGATGGATGTTTTCTTCAAACGCCGGGAAGTCGCTAAAACTCGATATTGCGCTCGAAATGGCAAGTATAGCCATTGGGATGTTTTTCTAAATAATCTTGATGATAATCCTCGGCGCGCCAGAATTTTTCAAACGGCTCGATCTCAGTTGCCAGCGGATGTTTCCAAGCATGCGAAGTTTCAATGCGCTCGATGACTTTTTCTGCCGTCTCACGCTGACTTTCAGTGTGATAGAAAATCGCTGAGCGATACTGACTGCCGATATCATTGCCTTGCTGATCTTCAGTCGTCGGATCGTGGATTCTGAAGAAATACAGTAAGAGCTTCTCATAGCTGAGGGTTTCAGGATCAAATTCGATTTGAATTGCCTCAGCGTGGCCGGTTTTCCCGGTTTTAACTTGCTCATAGGTCGCATTGGAGGTCGTGCCGCCAGTGTATCCGACATCTGTGTTTAGAACCCCCGGAAGTTTTCTCAGTAAATCTTCCATGCCCCAAAAGCAGCCGCCTGCGAGTGTTGCAACTTCTATTTTGGCCATAGGGTCTCCTTGTGGTATAAAGCTTCCATCAATATGAACATTTTCTTTCAGGCCGCAAGTGCGGAACATCAAAAACGTGAAAAAGCAAAGGCCCGCGAGTTGCGCCAATCTCAATGGTGGCGCCAGCAAGTAGGACCGGGGATTTGCTATCACTGCCAGGGTCAGTTCAAGTCCTCAGAGCTGACGATGGATCATTTGATTCCGATTGCTCGTGGCGGAAAGTCCAACAAGAAGAATTGCGTACCTTCTTGTAAGGAGTGTAACTCTAAAAAAGGGTACAAAATGTCGGTTGAGCTCACCATGGAAAACATCGCCGAAGAGACCAAAAAGCGTTCGGACGACGACATCGATTAGGACGCGGTGCATGCCCAAAAAACCAGCCAACCCTTCAAAAGTCTTGCTTTAACACCCCGCAATAGGCTTAACCTAGAAATATATCGTCTCGAGATCGTCTGTTGATCTTAGATATAACCTATTGAAATCAAAGGAATATAGTTGCTGTGAGTAAAATTACCAAAAGCAGTACAGCGGAATACTTTGCAAAAAACCTGCAGCAGGTGGGTTTTTCGTCCCCTTTGAAAGCCGTTTTAACGACTTTGAAAGAGGCCGTCGATAACTCCTTGGATGCCTGTGAATCCTCAGGAATTTTACCAGATCTTCTGGTTGAAGTTACGAAAGTAGGAACTGGCTCAACGAAGAACACGGATCTGATTAAAATCGTTGTCGAAGACAACGGACCTGGTATCGAAGCCGATGACCTCGCGAAGGTTTACGGTGAGTATTTAGCCTCTTCTAAATTCGGTCGTGGGCAATGTTCTCGCGGTCAACAGGGTATTGGTATCTCTGCGGCGACAACATGGGCGCAGATGACCAATGCACGTGGTGTTCAGGTCATTTCAAAAACAAAATCGATGCGTAAAGCTGTGTCGGCGCAAGTCGACGTGGATATCAAATCCAACACCGGTGTTCTTAAGAATAAAGAAACGATGGATTGGGATCGTGCGCACGGAACTCGCGTCGAGTTCTTGCTTGATGGCCGTATCCAAATGAATGGTGACGGCGGTCTCGTGACTTATATTGAAGGAACTGTGCTCGTTAATCCGCACATGACCATCACTTATAAGTTGCAAGAAAACGACTTCGTCACGGTCACGCGCGTGAGCAATGAAGTTCCTCAGTTGCCTGAGGCGACATTGCCGCATCCTCATACGTTCAAACTCGGTGAGTTCATCACTCATGCGACTTTGTTCGGTAAAGTGTCTGTATCGAAATTCCTGAAAACCGGCTTTTCTCGTATCTCTGATCAGTCGATCAAAGACTTCGTGAAAAACGGTCTACCAAAGGCTTTGGTTGAAAAACCTCTGACATCTTTGAGCGAAGAAGACTTCAAAAAAGTTTTCCAAGCTGTGCAAGCAACGGAATTGATGGCTCCTTCGACGAAGTCTGTTTTGACTGTGGGCGAAGAGTCTTTGTCTAAATCTATTTTGCGTCTGGGTGAAATCGACTTCTTTGCGGTTGTGACTCGTAAGCCAACCATTTGTGACTTTAAGCCTGTTGTTGTTGAAGTTGCGTTGGCACGTTTCAAAACCCGCCAAACCGAAGCCGATTCTCCGGTGCAATTGCTTCGTTTCGCCAACCGCGTTCCGCTGCAATTCGATAAATCGGGTTGTGCGATCACATGGGCGATTGAATCCGTAAACTGGAAAACGTACGGTCTTGCCCAGCCGAAAGACAGCTTGCCATTGGGGCCTTACATCTTTGCAGTTTCTGTCGTTTCTCCGTTCATTAAGTTTAAGAATGCTTCGAAAGAAACCATTGATGCGTCTGAGGAGCTCGTCGCCGAAATCCGCTTGGCATTGATCCAAGCCGGCCAAAAGCTTTCTCGTCATATCAAAAAAGAGTTCAAAGAAGCAGACCTCGAGAGAAAACTCGCTCACATCGAGCAGTTCGGTCCAATCTTGGTAGAGCACTTGGCTCGTATGGTTGGCGCGAATGAAGCTCGTAAGAAGAGAGCCGAAGAGGGTTTGAAAAAGCTCCTCGGCCGTGATTCTGAGGCAGCGATCGCAGATCTCGAAGAAGCAGAGAGCAAATTGCTCGCTCAAAAGAAAAAAGAACGCCAAAAAGGCATCGCTCATGATGATGAAGAAGATATCGAAGTAGATGTGATTTCTTCAGAAGACCTGAGTGAGGAGTCTGAGGGCCAAGAAAAACCGCAAGGCACGACAAAAAAAGCTACTACCAAAAAAGCGGGTACAAAGAAGGGTGGTAAATAATGGCTAAGTTAATGGCCGTTCGTGAACTGAAAATTGATATCCCTAAAGAAGCGGCACTTCTCGCGGAAAAAATGCTGAAAGACTTAGAAAACTCTAAGCGCCCAGTGTTGGAAGCGGTGAAAACTTCTTTGGATAACTCGCTTTACAATCCAAAAGTGGGCTACCTCACTCCGGGTGATAAAGTGGTTCGTACTGAGTTGAACGTTTCTTCCGTGCAAAAATTGGCGCGTGTTGTGTTCATCTTGGAAATCCTGTTGAACAACTTGAAAATCGAAGCCGTGAATACGAAGCGTGAGCTTTATTACATGGCAAAAGGTTTGATTAAAGGAAACTCAAAGCTGAAACCTTTGGATTTCGAAGATCAACCTGAGTCTGATGCGATCATCGATTTCATCGGCGATATGCTTGAAGTGTATCGTGAAGAATTGAACTGCTTCGCCAATGACCGCGGTGGACAGACTTACTCTCAGCAATTGATTGTGACTGAGACTTTGGCAGACGGGGACAAAGCGGTGATCGATCTTTCGACGCTCGGAACTTCGCCATTCCAGCCAAAGAACAAACCACAGTCTTTGAAATTGAAAGCTAAGAAGAAAATCGATTTCTGCTTGGTGATCGAGTCAGAAGGTACGGCGAATACATTGGCGACGATGGGTTTCACTAAGCGTAACAACTGTATCTTGATGGGTGCCCAAGGGGTTCCATCAAACGGTGTTCGCGGTTGGTGTAAATTGATCCAAGAGCAGCTCGATGTTCCGATGTACTTCTTCGGAGATCTCGATGCGTACACGATGCAAAACATCTATCGTACGCTGAAAGCGGGTTCTGCAGCCTCTTTGATTCGTAATGCCGATTTCTCGGCTCCGAATGTAAGATTCTTGGGCGTATTGCCAGAAGATATCAAAAAATACGATCTTCCTCACTACAAAGTGAAGGAATCAGATCCTGCGGAAGCGCGCGCTTTGAAAAAAGCCAAAGACGTTTTAGAAAACGATCCGTTCTTCTTGGATAAGAAGAACAAAGACTTGGCGGATATTCTGCGCTTCTTGATCAAAGAGAAAATTCGTTGCGAGCAACAGAGCTATTTCTCTGTCGATCCAAAAGATCCAATCAAAACCGAGAAGATCATTCTCGAAAAGATCAAACGCGGCTCTTACGTTTAGTCGGCAGAAGTCGTAAAAATAAAAAAACCCGGGGAGACCCGGGTTTTTGTTTTTTTAAGACCGAAGCTTTAGCCGCCGCGTGGTTGTGGAATCGCTGCGGGCTTGAAAGTCGGTGACTGCAAGGCTTTCATCGAATTTGCAATCCAAGTTAAGTATGGTTGCACCTTCGTGTAGACAGTGTCGCCGATACATTGTCCGAGAGGATCCGTTTTGCTATCCGCGCGGCTTGTTGTGCCGGCAACGTAGTGCTGGCCATTGATCGTCACGTAAGCAGGACCGCCGGAGTCTCCGTGGCAAGGGCCTTTGCCATTACCAGAGTCGACCAGCATTTCGCTGCGGCTGTAGTTCGGATCTGCGATTGGAATATCCACTTTGAGAAGCTTGTCCGTTTGGACATTGTGGACGCCATCAGTCAGACCGAAACCTGCAAGAGTAACGGTCTGCTGGGCCTTCAGCTCCTGTTCCTTAGGTAGAAGCTGCGCTAGCTGATATCCCTCTGGAAGTCCCCCTTCGAAGCGTAAGAGAGCGATATCACCCCAATCGGATTGTTGATTCTGAGTCAGTTTCGGCCACGCGCTGCCGACTTTGCCGCCGACCACCCGACGAACGAGAGGATCTTTCAACGAAAGTGTTTTCAGATCCGCCGACTTCGACGAGAAGTACAAGAAGATATAATTTGGATTTGCAGCTGTACAGTGAGCTGCTGTCAGAACGATGTTGTTAGCAAGCAATGAGCCCGTGCAACCCGCGATGCCTGCAACTTTGACCTGACCGTTTTGATCCACCGTTGTTTGCAGAGTAAAGATTTGCACTGTGATCTTTGCGATGTCTTCCGTGGCAGCAACAGCAGAACCGCCGACGATGCCGCTTGTTTGTTCGGACTGATCACCACTGAGAACTTCGTCCCCAGTCGCATGCATCTTAGAGCAAGCTGTGAGCGCCAGAACACTCGCTAGTAGCGTTGATGTTAAAAGTGATTTTGTCATGAACCCCTCCCTCTCCCGTCATCTGTTTCATCAAGAAAGCAGAATGAAGTGAAGACGATTGTTTGGATCGGTCCCATAAGAATTGCTTATGTCGGGCCGTTCCGGGGTTCAGGTCGTTCTTATTTGCGGTGGGCTTGGAAATCCTCTTCTTCGCCTGGCAAATCCATCATTGGGAATGCAGAATTTTCAGGGACCGGAGCGAATTCCTGACGCAAAGGATTTTCACCGGCGATTTTTTCAAGGCCTGGATAGTAGTGATAGATCATGGAACCGTTGCTCAGAGTCTCAATCAGCTTCGGCAGAGCTCGTGGTTCCACTGCCGGGCAACCCCAGCTCAGACCCAGGCGACCGTTGGTCTCAATAAATCTATCAGACACGTAATCCGCACCGTGCATGACGATGTCACGCTCGGCAGTGAGACTGTTGGTGGGCTCAAGGCCATAGAGATTCATCGAGCGGCCGTGGCCACCAACATAGGTATCGCCCCCCACCATGATTCCCAGGGAGGTCATCTTTGACATGTTGATATTTGAAAACTCCGTCGGCACGAGAGTGCCGGAGTTACGACCGTGGGCCACATAGAACTTTTCAACTTGTCCGGTTGAGAGGTCGATTAAGTAGAGTCTCTTTGAAGTCGACGGGCGCGAGTAATCGATAATTGCCGCATACTTGCTTTGGATGGTGATCGGGCCGCGGGTCATGTAGGCGGGCGCACCTTTCGGACGGATCTTCTTATCGACGATGAGACTTTTGCCGGCATAGGCATCCAGGAACACGAAACTGCGCGAAATGGCCTCTTCAGGGACGCCTTGATCTTTTAAGCGGTCATACAGGGACGCAGAGCCGACTTTATGGCTAAAGAGGGACGTGGTCTCCGGAGCGGGTGAGCTCGCGAAAGCCTGGGTTAAAAGCAATAAAGACGAAATGAAGCAAAAAAGCGCTGTTTTCATGCTTGGGTCCGTTTGCAATTCTATGGCCAAAATGCCGTGTTTTGAGGGGGCCTTATAGCCCGCCGGATGCTCCAAGGTGCGTAAAACAATGCATTTTTTCGTCACATGTCCCAAATTTAGACACCCTTTGGTCGCTGAAAAGGCATTTGCTTTATTTGGGGATAGCACTTAATTTGCTCCACACATCCGCGGAATCACTAGTCCGTTGTTGGAGGTCCGTATGAAAAAGCTGATGATTGGTATGACGCTGATGTTTGCCGGAGCCATGGCCCAGGCGAAGCTTTCAGATGCTCAATCGATGAAATGCATCGATGGCGACAGACAAACCAAATCCGCTTTTCAAGATCTTCAAGCCGCCTACGAAATGAGACTCGTGACCGCCAAAGACTTTTTCAAAGTGATGGAAAAGCCTGCCAATTGCCCTCAACTCCGTAAAGATCTTAAAAAGCTTCATGCCAGTGCGATCGCGTCTTTCCCGCGTGCGAAGTCAGCTCCTCATATGGACTCTGGTTTCAGTGGCGGGAACAATGGCTTCGGTGCTCCGTCAGCGCCGAGCTTCCATAACGATGCGATGCCACCGGCTCCGGACTTCGGTGACTTCCCACCTCCACCGCCGCCAATGCCAGATTCTGACTTCGGCGACGATTTCAGTGATTTCCGCTAGGATTTAGCACTCCCTCTTGACGAGCGCTTTGATTTCGCCGAGTTTGGTGGAATGAAAGCAACTCAGTGGTTAAAAAATGATGTTCTGCCTCTTTGGTTGGCAAAAGGCATTGATGCGTCCAACGGCGGCTTTATTGAAGCTCTCTCTTTCGCAGACGGGTCGCCTCTTGATTTGCCTCGCCGGGCGATGGTGCAAGCTCGCCAGATTTACAGTCTCCGTACTGCTTGTGATTTGGGTCTCATCGAGAAAAAACGCACTCAAGATATCATTGCGCGCGCGACGGAATTTTTGCTGAATCACTACTCGTTGCCATCGGGTGCTTTCATTCATTCGGTTTCGCCAAAAGGTCTTCCTGAAAATAGAACTCCGGATTTGTACGGTCAGGCCTTTGCACTGTTTGGTCTTGCGCATAGCTATGCGATGAATCCGGTGCCGGAACTTGAAGAACGGGCCAAAGCGTTGGTGAATTATTTGAATTCAGAGCGCTCGTTACCGCAAGGTGGATTTACTGAACTGAGTTCTGCGGGCGTGATGTACGAAGCCAATCCCCTGATGCACTTGTTTGAAGCGGCGATTGCGTGGATGACCGTGAGCCAAGATCCTCTCTGGAGAAATCTCGCGGAGCCGATTCTGGATTTGTGTCTGACGAAATTCATCGATGCCAAGACGGGCGGGTTGAGCGAGCACTTCGACGGCCTGTGGTCGCCGGTGCTGCAAGAGCGTGGCTCGGTGCTGGAGCCTGGTCACCACTATGAGTGGTCGTGGCTCATGTCGAAGTACGAAAAGCTCACGGGTGTGGATCTCGGCCGCGTCCGTGGGAAGCTTTTTGAGTTGTCAGAGAAATTCGGCGTCTGTCCTGAGCGCAAAGTCGTGTACGACGAGCTCTGGAGTGACTTCAGTCCAAAGACCAAGTCTTCGCGTTTTTGGACTCAGTGTGAGCGCATTAAGTGTGCTGCGGACCGTGGTGCTTTTCCGGAGGCCACCGAAGCTATGGAAGCATTAACTCTATTCTTCGAGACTCCTGTGCGAGGTTTGTGGCTTGACCGTATGGCCGAGGATAAGTCGTTTAAGGGCGAAAATGCCAAGGCGAGCTCGCTCTATCACATTATTGGGGCTATCGCTGAATATCAAAACTATGTCTAAGGTGGGGTTTTGAGCCTCGACGGATTGCGTAAGTCCTGCTAAGGATTGAGCTTTCAGCTGATTTTCATTAAGATGAATTCGCTAAAAAAATCATTGAAATGAGGCTCATCATGTCAGCAAAAATCGAGACCACTCCTGAGATGGTCAAAAATGTGTATGCAAAATCTAAAGAACGTTTGGCGATCGTTCGCAAGCGTTTGAACCGTCCTCTGACTTTGGCTGAAAAAATTGTCTTCGGTCACTTGGATGATCCGCAAAACCAAGAACTCGTTCGCGGTTCTTCGTTCTTGCAACTTCGTCCAGACCGCGTAGCGATGCAGGATGCGACAGCGCAAATGGCGCTTTTGCAATTTATGCTTGCTGGTAAAGATGAAGCCGCAGTTCCTTCAACAGTTCACTGCGATCACTTGATCCAAGCTTACCACGGTAAAGCAGAAGACATGGCTGCTTCGAACAAAGTGAACGAAGAAGTTTTCAACTTCCTCGCGACTTCAACTTCTCGTTACAACATCGGCTTCTGGAAACCAGGCGCTGGTATCATTCACCAAGTCATCCTTGAGAACTACGCGTTCCCAGGTGGTTTGATGATCGGGACGGATTCTCACACTCCAAATGCGGGTGGCTTAGGCATGTGTGCGATCGGTGTGGGTGGCTCTGATGCTTCTGACGTGATGTCAGGTCTTGCATGGGAAGTTAAAAATCCAAAACTTATCGGTGTTCATTTGAAAGGTAAAATGAACGGCTGGACTTCTGCAAAAGACGTGATCTTGAAACTTTGCGGAATGCTCACAGTTAAAGGCGGCACTGACAAAATCGTTGAGTACTTCGGTGAAGGCACTAAATCGATCTCTTGTACTGGTAAAGCAACGATCTGTAACATGGGTGCTGAGCTCGGTGCGACTTGCTCTGTGTTCCCATACGATGAGCGCATGAAAGCTTACTTGAGCTCTACAGCGCGTGCAGAGTTGGCAGCGGTTGCTGATCAAAACATCGACCTCATCACTGCCGATGCGGAAGTGTTCGCGGATCCTAAAAAATTCTACGACGAAGTTTACGAAATCGATTTGACAGCTCTCGAGCCACACTTGGTGGGTCCTCACTCTCCAGATATCGCTCGTCCGATTTCTGCGATTGCAAAAGAAGCGAAAGAAAAAGGCTGGCCGACAAAATTGTCTTCAGCACTTGTTGGTTCATGCACGAACTCTTCTTACGAAGATATCGGTCGTGCCACTTTCGTAGCAAAACAAGCTTTGGACAACGGCACTAAGATGCAACAACCCTTCTTGGTAAGCCCTGGTTCAACACAAATCCAAAACACAATTGAGCGTGACGGCCAAATGGCGGTCCTCAATCAAGTGGGCGCGACTGTATTGGCGAATGCCTGCGGTCCTTGTATCGGTCAATGGAAACGTGACGACGTGAAAAACGGCGAGAAGAACACCATCGTGACTTCTTTCAACCGTAACTTCCGCGGTCGCAATGACTCAAATGCAGAGACTTTGGCATTCATCGGCTCTCCTGAGTTGGTGATGGCTTTGGGCTTGGCAGGTCGTTTGGATTTCAATCCAATGACGGAAGAGCTTGAAACTCCAAAAGGCAAAATCAAATTGAAAGCGCCTGAGGCTCCTGAGCTTCCAGCTAAAGGTTTCGTGCCAGACACTGAAGGTTACCAAAAACCTCAAGGTCGCGAAGCAAAAGTCGCTGTGAGCCCAACGTCAGATCGTTTGCAATTATTGCAACCGTTCACTAAGTGGGATGGCAAAGACTTCGTAGATCAATTGGTTGTGGCGAAAGCAAAAGGTAAGTGCACGACAGATCATATCAGCCCGGGCGGTCCTTGGTTGAAATACCGTGGTCACTTGGACAATATCTCTAACAACATGCTTTTGGGTGCGGATAACGCTTTCACAGGCGAAATCGGTAAAGGTAAAAACCAACTCACTGGTCAAACAGGTCAAGAGTTTGCGAAAATCGCTCGTGAATATCAAAAAGCTCACAAGGGCTGGGTGATCATCGGTGATGAAAACTACGGTGAAGGTTCTTCTCGTGAGCACGCGGCGATGTCTCCAAGATTCTTGGGTTGTACTGCGGTGATCACGAAGTCTTTTGCTCGTATCCACGAGACGAACTTGAAAAAGCAAGGTGTGTTGGCGTTGACGTTCGCAAATCCTGCGGACTACGACAAAATCAAAGAAGACGATCACGTTTCATTGTTGGACTTGGCGGCGATGGCTCCAGGTAAGAACATCAAAATGGAAATCAAACATAAAGATGGCTCTAAAGAGACCATCGAGTTGAAACACAGCTACATCGCTGAACAGATCAACTGGTTCAAAGCAGGTTCTGCCTTGAACTTGATCCGCGCTGCGAACAAAGCGTAGTTCTTGATAGTAATATCAGATTTAAGACCCGTACCGCGAAAGCTGTACGGGTTTTTTATTGCCTAAAACTAGTTGTGAATATGAACGTATCTTCATCTTTCGAGGACATTCCTGGGACATCTCATTTTTAAGATAAGCAATGGGGGAATTTATGTCTAAGGTCATTGCTTTAATATACGCAGATACACAAATCCCGGCTGAGATTTACGCCGAAGTTCGCCGCATGAAAAATGCGGGTTTAGTGGATTTGATCGACCTCACCGAGGTCGAAGTCAAAGACAACGGTAAAATCAAGTTCGAGCAAGCTATGACAGTGCCGCTAGTGGGAAGCACGAGTGGTCTTTTCTTGCCAGCGCTCATCGGCATAATTTTCTTTCATCCGCAGCATCCGGTGAACGATACCGTGCAAAGGACCTTGCAAGAAATTTCCCTCGACCAAAACTTTATTAGTACGATGACAACCGAAGTGTCGCCACGCAACTCAGTGCTCTTTCTGCATGTCCGAAATAACAATACGGCCCCATTGATAAAAGCCATGACGGAGCATGGAGGGCGCGCTGTTGAGATGTCTATTACTGGCGGGCAAGAGGACAAGCTCCGTCATCTTTTTAAAGGCCAGGCGCTGCCGGACCCACAATACACCATGCATATCTAATACGCTTCGCGGTGATCGATGAGGACACTGTAAATCGAAGCTGAGGCCTCGAGGGCAAAAAGAATGAACAAAGGGATTGTCGAGGGCATATCTCCAATGTTTACAATCGAGACTCGGAGGTTTTCATGAACAAATTTCTTCTTCTTTTTGCATTTCTCGCGTCGGTCTCTTCATACGCGGATGATAAACTCATCATCGTCTCTAGCTTTGCCGAAAAAGCGGTTGAGCCAAATATGGTGACTTTGAATATCGAAGTTTGGAGTAAAGCAAACTCCGCAAAACAGGCGCAGTCTTTGAACGCCGCTGAATTTCAAAAGGTGAAAAAGAACTTTGAAGCGTTCAAGGTCAAAAAAGAAGACATTCAAACGGATACTTATTCTTTGAACCCGGAGTACGTTTACGATCAGAAAACTCAGCAAAATAAAATGGTCGGCTTCCGCGCTTTGCAAATCATGAAAGTCACTTTGCATAAAACTGAAGACCTCGGTGCTTTTTTAGATGCGGTGGTTTCTTCAGCTTCTAAGAACGAATCGGGTACGAATGTGAACTCGATCAACTGGGACACGGATAAACGTCAGCAAATCGAATTGTCGGCGTTAGCGGATGCTGTGAAGAACGGCCGCGCAAAGGCGGATGAACTGGCGAAAGCAGCGGGTGTGCGCATCAAGGGAGTCTCTATGCTCAGTCACGGTGTGAACTCTTCAACCCCACCGATGCCGGTGCGTGGAATGATGAAAGCAATGGCGTTCGATGCCGGCGGCGGAGCTAACACAGAGGTCATGGCTGGCCAAGTGAAAGTCCGCGTCGACGTAACGGCTCAGTACGAAATCCAATAACTAGTTTGGATTTGGCGGAATCGGCAGAGGCGGGTTGTTGCTGCTGGGAGCATTATTCCAGCAGTAGCCATACACGCGCGGGTACATTGGCGCCATAGGGCCATAGTAGTCGCTCACTTCAACGTAGAACAACAACATTGGATCGTTGGTTTCGTCGATACGGCCGTAGACATTCATTCTTCTCCACGGTGGACCATCGATGATTTGCTTAATTTCCGTTGGGCCATCTTGAACAACAGAGTGCTGAAAGAAAGACACGATGTTGTTATTTAAACTGTAATCATTGAAAACATCGATACGGTAATCACCGCCCCCAGGGAATAACGGACCGTTATTTCCGTTTGTCATGTATTGCAAGGTGCGAACTTTTGTCTGACGGGTCATCATGGGGCTCGCAACATCTGAGAAAATACAATTATCCCAAGTGCCTTCGTCAAAATCCTGAATCTTTGCCGGTTCGCTGGCGTTGATAAAGGCCTCGCGGAGTGTATCAAATGGTGTTTTCATTTGTGCATGGGCTTGTGTGCCCAATAACAAAAGCGTGATGATGATGGACTTCATGTTCCCTCCTGGTTGCTTAATAAATTTTTAAAACGTCCTTTTTTGGATTGCAAATAAAATGGGCTGGTCCGAGCTTCGGACAGGCGACGAAATCGTCACTTGTTATTCGCCGTGGCGGCGCGAATACTTTTCCTATGGGAAAATACCTTTTTATGTTGATTTTAAGCGGCTTTGCAGCGAATGCGGCAGCTCAAGGGACTAGCAGTTGGGTCGTTCCTGTGACCACCGCGCGATGGACTTACGATGTGGGCGCGGCTGTGGGGACGGATCAGCTCGGCAATTACACCGAGATTCAAATCGGCGCCAACTGGCATCAGAACCAGTGGCTAGCGTGGCGAAATGCTCTCTTTACCCGCTTTGGCAATAATTACGATTCGATCTTTGGCTTGGATACGTCCATTCGCGGTGAGATGAATCTGATCAAGCCGGGATCGAACTTTGGAGTGCAGCTGTATGCGGCGCCGGGAGCCCGCTTTGCGACACGTGATTCCAGCGCCGGCTTCTTAGAGGCGGGTGTGACATTGAAACTTGCAAGCCTATATGTGGGCGGGGCCGTGAAGCAGTTCTATTACATGCAAGACCGCCAAGATCGCTTTGGCCGGGATTTGCCGAACGAAGAAACACAGACGTCGCTTATTTTAAGCGGTGGCGGGACGTTTTAAGAATCTAAAACTTTGCGAACCTTTTCGAGGAGGGCTTCTTCTGAAAATGGTTTTTGCAAGTAATAGAAACTTTCAAGCGATCTCGCATCGGTGACCGAGGCGTCCTCGAAGTAGCCCGACATGTAGATGAATTTAATATCTTTATCGAGTTGCGAAGCGCGGCGATAGAGTTCGCGTCCGCCGATCTTTGGCATCACCATGTCAGTAATAACAAGGTGAATGTTTTTAGGATTTTTCTCGAGCACTTGCAAAGCAGCGACGCCATCAGAGGCCTCTATCACATCGTAGCCTTTGGCTTCGAGAGTCTCGACAAAAAGTGAACGCAATTCGAAATTGTCTTCAACCAGCAAGATGGTTTCTTTGCCGCCGTTGCTGGTTTCAGTTTTGACGGGCAGGCTTTGTGGCTGCTCGCGCTCGAGGGTTTCTGGTAGATAAATTTTGAAAGTCGTACCGCGGCCTACTTCGCTGGACACTGCAATTTCTCCGTTACTTTGTCGAATAATTCCGTAGATGATGGAGAGCCCCAGCCCGGTGCCGTCTTTCGCCGACTTGGTCGTGAAGAAGGGCTCAAAGATGCGGTTCAGGATTTCTTTGGTCATACCATGACCGGTATCGGTGGCTTCAAGGACAATGTAGTTCCCAGTCAGAAATTCCGCGCCTATAAGTTGCGGCTCGGCAAAATGAATATTAGAGGTTGAAAAGCACATGCGCCCACCGTCAGGCATCGCATCGCGGGCATTTACAGCAAGATTCATGATGACTTGTTCAATTTGTCCGCGGTCCGCTTTAACGTTGAACAAGTCATTGAAGGCATCAAGTCCGAGCTCGACGGATTCGCCGACCAGTCTTTGCAACATGTCTTGCATATCTTGCAGAACGTGACTGACATTGATCACACTCGCAGTTCCAGTTTGTTTGCGGCTAAAAACCAATAACTGCTTGGTCAGAGACACCGAGCGGTTTTGCACGCCGAGGATTTTGTCGACGTAGTAGTTCACTTGCGGATTGTCGAATTCTTTCAATTTGCGACAGTAAATCTGCACAACAGAAAGCATATTGTTAAAATCGTGAGCGACTCCGCCGGCAAGCTGGCCGACGGCCTCCATTTTCTGCATATGACGAAGCTGTTCTTCAGCGTCGTGCAAGCGCCTGCGTTTTTGTTTGGCTTGGAGTTCGCGGCGAATCGCGTGCATCAAACGACTTGTTTTACTTTTGAGAACATAATCACTGGCGCCGGCGCGCATGAGGTCCACGGCGGCTTCTTCGCCGATAGTTCCAGAGACAATAATCAGAGGAATATCGATTCCGGTCGACTTCAGTGTTTCAAGGGCAGCCATACCTGAAAAGTTAGGCATTGAAAAGTCGGAGAGGACGATGTCCCAAGTTTCCTTAAGACATTCCAGCATGGCTTCGCGAGTATCAATGCGACGATAATCGACGGGAGAGAATTCTTTTTTCAGCTCTCGCACGAGTAAATCGCAATCATCGAGTGAGTCTTCGACTATTAGTACTTTCAATGATTCAGACACTTTTCACGCTTTCCAATTGAAATATAAACATCGATAGTTTATACACAGCAGGATGGGAGAATCAAGGTTGCCTCAAACAAATAATAAAAATAGTTTTCAAGATGAAGCAGAAGCGGTCCCTCGTCCTCCCTCCGTCGCATTTCGTCGTTTTGCGGGTTGTTTTTTAATTTTTGTATCCGTGATCATTTTTTTAGGATGGTCGCTACATATATCGGCTCTCATTACGATTAAAGAAGCTTGGCCCCCTGTTGCGCCGCTATCTGCGCTAAACTTCTTTTGCATTGGCATTTTGATGCTGATAATGCCACGTCCTCTCCAGCGGACCGGAGTAGGTAAGGAGGGCGTTATTCTTGGCCTCTCCGGCACCGTGTTACTCACGAGCGCAATTATATTAGGTCGCCACCTTCTGCACTTGGAAATTCCCGTCGATATTTTGATTTTCAAGGACGCGGCCAAGGAAATGGGCGTTGAATACAAAAGTCTGATGGCTCCGGCGACTGCGCTGAGTTTTTTCTTATCGGGTTTTTGGTTTATCGCTGATTTCGCGAAACCACGATTTGGAGTTTTAAAATCATTTATTTCTTTATTTGTGCTTGCGATCGCGGTGTTGATGCTCGGAGCTTACGCTTATGGAGCTTCGTCGTTGTATGAAATGCCGGTTTTTCTAAAGATGTCTGCGGCGACGGCGACGATGTTCACCGTGATGTACATAGGGCTTATCAGCACAGATCCGCCCTTTGGATTTCATTGGCAGTCACCGATTCGGTTTTGGCAGGACAAGAATACAGTCCGCGAACGCCCGTTGTATGCCAGTCTGTTGGTGGTGTTCTCTGTGTTTATTGTCGCGGGGATTGCGACCAGCCAGAGTTTGAATAGCCTGATCCGCACCATTCAAGATGTCGCTGAAACTCAGGCGCATATCGAAGAGCTTGATCGCCTGATGATGGGTTTGTTGAACGCAGAGTCTGGGCAGCGCGGATTTTTGCTGACGGGCCAAGATGAATATCTTGATCCGTATTTTGATGGATCCGAGGACTTCGAGCAGGCCCGCAACGATTTGCGAGAATGGATTCATCAAAACCCCCAGTACAGCGAAGCCTTTAAAACCATCGAGGACTCTGCGGCAGTAAAGCTGCATGAACTCGGAGAGACAATTGTTTGGCGTAAAGCCCAAGGCCTTGCCGCGGCCAACAAAGTTGTTCGTTCAGATGTCGGGCGCAATGCCATGTCTATTATTCGCGAGCGCACGCAGTTTATCAAAGACGATCAGTTGCGATTGTTGTCTGAGCAGAAGGACGAAAACCGCCGTCAAACGGCGAAAACGATTAGTTCCATCACTGTCGGCAGTTTGCTTGCGACGATATTACTGTTGGCATGTTTGAACTTGTACATGCGTAACAGTTTAAAACGCAGCCGGGTAGAAGAAGAGGTTCGCCACTTGAATAAAACGCTTGAAGGCAAACTGCATGAAATTGAAGTGGTGAATAAAGAGCTCGAATCTTTTTCGTACTCGGTATCCCATGACTTGCGGGCCCCTCTGCGGGCGATGGCGGGATTCAGTAATATCCTTATTGAGGACTACAAAGATAAACTCGACGAAACCGGCCGTGGGTATCTGAGCCGAATTATCGCTGCCTCAGATCGCATGGCTCGCTTGATTGACGGCATTTTAGATTTATCCAGAATCTCGCGTCGTCAGGTGCGCCGTGAAGACGTCGATTTGGCAGTCTTGGCCGAACAGGTGATTTCAGAGCTCCGAGTTGCTGAGCCTGAGCGTCGGGTCGAGGTTGTGATTGAACCGCAAATGAAAGTGCGTGGAGATGTCGATTTGATCGGTGCACTGATGCAGAATCTTTTAGCCAACGCCTGGAAGTTTACATCTAAAAGAGAGCTCGCCCATATTCACGTTGGCTCGCTCGTTAGAAACGGGCAGACCGTTTTTTTTATTCGCGACGACGGTGCGGGCTTTGATATGGCCTATGCCGAGAAACTGTTTGGAACTTTTCAGCGCCTCCACACCGAGGTGGAATTTAAAGGCACCGGCGTCGGTCTTGCGACGGTTCGCCGAATCGCTCACCTCCATGGGGGCGAAGTCTGGGCGGAAGGTGCGGTTCATCAGGGTGCCACATTTTATTTTACATTAGGCTCATAAAGGAGATCACACATGCCGGATTCACTGAAGAAATCAAAATACATTTTGCTTGTCGAAGATAACAAAGATGACGAGGATCTTACGGTGCGCGCGCTTCGTAAGGGCAATATTAGCAATGACATTCAAGTGGTGCGCGATGGTGCAGAGGCCTTGGATTACCTCTTTGCTCAGGGCGCTTACGTCGGCCGTGATGTGTCTCAGCGTCCACAGGTTGTGCTGCTGGATTTGAAGTTGCCAAAAATCAACGGTCTAGAGGTGCTTAAAAAGATCCGCGAAACAGACTCGACGAAATCCTTGCCGGTGGTGATTCTGACATCTTCACGCGAAGAAAAAGACTTGTTGAATGGTTATAAACTCGGGGCGAACAGCTACATCTGTAAGCCCGTGGATATGAATCAGTTCACGACCGCAATTCAGCAGTTGGGCCTGTACTGGCTGGTTTTGAATGAAACTCCGGTCTAAAACTAGACTGTAACGAGTTAACCTTTTACGACACCCCCTCTGTCTTTTTGATAGGGGGTTTTATGACGGTTACAGAGTCTGTCATCTTTCGAGTTTCACTATTTTTACTGGCAATAACGGTATTTACAGCCTGTACGACCACAGGGTCGACAACTGAAGGGCGTCGCCCGCAATCGTCTGGGTACAACCGGCGTTAGAGGCCTCTTTGCGACAGCCGGGGGAATAATTTACTTGATCGGCTGTTGACCCCTTGTGGAGTTTTTAATGAGGGCTTAGAAATAAGTCCTCATTAAAACAACTGGGGTTTTTCATGAAAAAAATGATCTTTGTTTTGGCCTCTTTGGCAGCTTCTTACGCTTCGGCGTTCACTTCCCAACCGACACTCGTTGCCTGTAACTTCGTTCAGCTCACAGATGCTGGCGCACGTTCTGTTGCAGCCGTGACTTTGAACTGCGAACAAAAAGACTTTAAAGTTCTTGGCACAAAAGATTTTGGCGTTGTGGCTTTTACCTGTGAGAACACGGCGGGTCGTATCGGCGTTTCTGTGCGCTTGCCTTTGACGGATGTGACATTGTCTTCAGGCCGCTCTTTGCCCGCGACCGAAGCTTCAGAGTTTTCTACTTACTACGCGACGGTGGACGAAGCGTTGATGGTTTCTTGCCGTAACTGATTTTCGCTGGCTGGTGGTGGCTCAGCACCTCTTCCTACATCCTGATATTCGGGGCTTCCGCCCCGAACCCCGCTTCCTGCCGGCCGTCCAGGCCGTCAGGGTCCTGTAGATTTAGGATTCCTCCAACCTCATGTTCATATCTCGCTAAGGCGAATCGTCTATAATACGATACACTCGTCTTATAAACCATTTGTCCTGAAGACTCTCTGTCCGAAATATCAAACCAGTACTTGTATTCAGTCTTCATTCCCTTCCGACCACGATGGTCGGAAGGCCCCGTTCACATGGACGGACGGCCTTCGCCCAACTGGTACTGGGCGAACGAAGACACTTATGTAGCTAAGAGGTGAACGATTCGCCGTTAGTTCTTATTTTTGGGCAGGAGAAGAGTCGGGTGTTGCGGCTGCCGGAGTTGCCGGCGCTGCAGGAATCGCGTACGGGAACAAATACGTCGTCGTCATCGCTTTTTCTGAGTGGATCACGTAGATCTCGATGACGGCGCCATCTAAGGCCCATTGACGGTCTTTCAAATAAGTCTCGGCCTTCGGATACACCTTAATCGGTCCGATACCTGGCGAGCCTTCAAACACTGCCTGAACATATTTGCGCAGCGGAATTTCGCGGGATTTAAATCCTTCCGGAAGATTTGCCGGAATGTCTTTGACGATGCAGCCACCGCGACTTCTGAGGCGCGCTTCTTCAACCACGTTCGCATCATCAATGTATTCGCCGAAGGATTCTGAGCAGTCGATGTTTTTCGACTTCGCCCACTTTTCAACGTCTTCAATCACAGTCACGATTTTGTGATAAGAACCCGTGTGATCTTTGTAGATCATTTTCATCGGACCGCGCTCGGTTTCAGTGATGTCGACGGATTTGAAAGCACCAAGGTAATAGAACAACCATACGGCGATAGTGACAACAACGAGCAAAACAGCGACTAAAAAACTTCTTAATAATTTCATATTACAACCACTTAATTGAACAGCCCATTGAAGGAGTCTGTTGTTGTGGAGCCTGTTGTCCCGCAGCGAGGATTTTTACGGCTTCATACAGTTCACGTTTTTTTACTTTGCTTGCGTCTTTCCAGGAATCATCCAGGCGGCCGCGGTAAGCAAGTTGATGGTTTTTATCATAGACGAAGAAATCCGGAGTGCACAAGGCGCCGAACTTCTTTGCCACCTCCTGCGTTTTATCGTGCAGATAAACGAACGGATAGTTTTTTTCTTCAGCACGCTTTTTGAGATTCGCGAGGCTGTCCTCTGGATAAGTTTCTTCATCGTTCGAGCAGATTGCAATCACCGGAATTTTGAGCGCTTTGAGGTCATGGCCCAATTGAATGAGACGTTCTTCCACCGCTTGCACATACGGGCAGTGGTTACAGATGAACATCACAACCAGTGGAGTTCCTTGGCCGAAATCTTTGAGTGAGTAAGCCTTGCCTTCGACTGAGTTCAGGCTGAAGTCAGGAATATTGAGGCCAATATCCGGAAACGGAGTGATCGTCGTTGCCATCTTAAAGCTCCCACCAGTTGATTTTTTGACCGCTTTGCGTGCGCAATGTTCCGTTGGGCTCGAGGCCAATGTAAGACTCTTCCAGTAATGGATGTTCGTTCAGCGCCATTAACAGTGAATACTGATCTGACGGAGAAAGAGAATCTTCGCAATGAGAAATTGCATCGGTCATTTCAAACAGCAGGCGATCCAAGCAGGCCGTCCAATCCTGACCGAGAAGAGGCACTCCCGGTGGCAAGCTTTCGAGAATCGAACCTGAGGTTGTGACTTCGGATGGTGATGATAAAACATTGACGCCCAGGCCGATGATCACACGCACTTCGTCACCTTGAATAACGGATTCAAGCAAAATGCCGGCAACTTTTTTATCACCGATGTAGATGTCATTAGGTGCTTTGATATTCCAAGCCAGAAAAGGCCACGTCGTTGAAAGCGCGCGGTACACCGCAAGTCCCACAAGGCATGAAGTTGTCGGCTGTGGTTTTGCGTTCAGCAGGTAGCTCCAAGAGCTTAGTAACGTACTGCCGGGCTTCGAATCGACCCAGATGTTTTTACCGCGGCCTCGGCCCGCCGTTTGATGATCCGTCAGAAAAACGCAAAGAGCTTCTTCCAGCAGCGATTCGTCGAAAGCTTTCGCCTTCGCAAGATCGCTCGTGCTGGTCATCGCCGTTTCGTAGTGAACGTAAATATGATTATTCGCGGCCCACTTCTGCGTGACATCTCCGAGGCGGATGTCTGTGACCGGAGAGTCCTGCATTAGTCCTCCCAGTCAAAGACCAGGCTCACGTCGGCACAAGGTGCAGAGTGAGTCAAAGCGCCCACAGAAACGAAATCAATACCGATGTCAGCGACAGAGCGAACGCGGTCCAGAGTCATATTGCCGCTGGCTTCTGTTTCGATCTCAGCAGGCACAAGCTCACGGGCTTTTTTGAGCATATCGTTATCCATGTTGTCGAGAAGGATGCGGCGAACTTTTTGCTCTACGGCTTTTTTCACTTCATCCAAAGTACGGGCTTCCACTTCGATCGGCAGCTGGCTGTGCTCACGCACGCGGCTGACGGCTTCAGCCAGGCCGCCCATCACAGAAATGTGGTTGTCTTTGATCAAGATCGCTGTGGACAGATTCATGCGGTGATTCACGCCGCCACCGTGAAGAACGGCTTTCTTTTCAAGCTCGCGGAATCCCGGAGTGGTTTTACGAGTATCCAAAACCTTGGTGCGAGTGCCTTCAAGCGCTTTCACGAAACGGCGGGTGAATGTCGCAATCCCAGAAAGATGGCCAAGGAAGTTCAAAGCCACGCGCTCTGCTTTCAAGATCTGAACGAGGTCGCCCTCGATGGTGCAGAGGATTTGGCCTTTCAAGATTTGTTCGCCTTCTTCGAAGTGCCATTTCACTTTCGAGTTCGGCTCAAGGCTCAACATTGTTTGTTCAAAGGCCATGGCGCCAGAAAGCACGATGTCTTCCTTTGCTTTTAAGCGAGCACGGCCATGACGGGGCTTTAAAGCCAAAGCTTCGGTTGTGACATCGCCAGATGGCATGTCTTCTTTGATCGCAGCACGGATCAAATCAAGGAGTGTCATACAAACCTCTTTTTCACAAAATGGGAGCTGTTTTCAAACCAAAAACTAGTTTGATTTTTCGACGTCGCGGAGGATCTTATTGATCTCTTCGCGAACGATTCTTTCAGCTATCTCTGGTATCACTTTCCAGCAGATACTTTCAATGACTTCTCGAGCTTCTTCACGAATGACTCGCTCAATCATCTCCGCATCGCCGGCAGCACCCGTAGCTGGAACGGCAGGGGCCTTCTTGGGAGAGGCCTTAGTGTGAACTTTTTCCATCGCCTCAGTAGAAAGGCGTTTAAGATCGTCGGCATATTTTGGCGGGAGTGGGGCTACCTTGGTCGCTGCCAAATCGTCGCCAAAGTGGATTTCTTCGAATTCACCTTCAACTTCCACATGGGCGTTATCAATATCATCCTGTGGAATGACGAATTTTTTAGCAAAATCGTCGTCGTTGGTGAAATTCGGAGAAGACACGGCCTCAACAGGCATGTCGATTTTGAACTTTTTAATATCTTGGCGTTGCCAACCGTCATCTTCGAGTTGGTCTTTTTGCTGAGAAGAGTTTAGCGGAACAGACGCAAACTCTTCATCATCCGCAACGACTGCGAATTCTTCCTCATCAGGGTTTACATCCGGATTGTCGACCATTGGCAATGCATGACCCGTGCGAGTAATGCCGGAGTTCGTGCTCTCTTCCGGAATGCTGAAAACATCATCATTTTCCAGGCCGTTCGGGTCGAAGTTGTCAAAATTCACAGGTGCGGAGTCCGGCAACTTGGCTTGCGGCTTTGTTGGGATCGCGTTTTTTGGCGCCCCCGTAGGAGCACCTGTTGAAGCCGCCTTAGGCGCCGAAGCCTGTGACGGCGGCGTCTCTTTGAACTCTGGCATTTTTGGGAACTGCAAGTACGAGCTGATCGGATTGCTTTGAGTTTTTGGAACTAAATCCTGAACCAGTTGGCGGAGAGCTTCAGCGTCGAAAGGCTTTTCAAGACGGGCATCCGGAGCGGATTGATTGAGCTTTGCTTCGTCGACTTCCATGAAGCTGCTCCACATCAGAACAACAGGCACCGATTGCGTCTCGGCATCGGCTTTCAAGTCCGCACAAACTTCGTAGCCATTTCTTTTCACTAAAAGAACATCGGCAAACACAATGTCAGGTTGGAAAGTTTTGGCGACCGGCAGAACATCGAGACCCACAGGAACGGCTTTCACCTCCACTCCAAAATCTTGGAGGGCCAGTTGCATAACTCGTTTAATTGTAGAACTCTCATCCGCTAGTAAGACGCGTAAAGCCATAATGAAAGTAAAGTAGGAATTTAGACTTGAGTCAACAATAATAGTTTTATGAATCGTATCGACCGCTACGTCTCTGGCTTATTCTGGGTTTCTTTTATTGGTGGCAGCCTTGTCTTCGTGACTATTTTTTTGGCGGTCGATGCCATGAGCACCATGGTTAGTCACAAGGATCTGAGCCTTACGGTTCTTGCAAATTACTATCTGTACTACGTTCCCGAGATCTTCAATAAATTGCTGCCGATCGCCTGTTTGTTGGGGGTGATTCTCGCGATTTCGGCCATGAATAAAGCCAACGAGCTTGTCGCTCTGTTTGCAGCGGGGATGAGTTTGTTTCGGATCACTTTGCCGCTGTTGATTTGGGTGATGGTGATTTCGGGGGTGGCGTTCTTCGCGATGGACCGCTTAGGTCCGACCATGAACCGCAAGAAGAACTACATTCTCTATAACGACATCGAAAAGAAGCCGTCGATGTACTCGGTCGTGAAGACCAATAAGATTTGGTACCGTTCGAAAAACGCCATTTTCAATATCAAAACTTTGAGTGCCCAGGGCGACAAAGCGCAGAGTCTGACCTTGTACTTCTTTAGCCCCGAGTGGGATTTGCTCCAGATGATTACCGCGGACCGGGTAGAGCTCGGGCAGCAAACGTGGACGTTATTTGATGGCTCCGTCACCTTGTTCACCGGCAATTCGAGCTTTCCTCTGACCAGTCAGTTCAAAACCAAGAAGATCGCCATGGGGGAGGATGCTCAGGATCTGCAGTCCACCGGACAGACCTCTGATACTCTCAGTCAGTCGGAATTGGCTCGGTTTATTGAGCGCAATAAAGAGGCGGGGCTCGATACCGTTCGTTACGAGGTCGATTATCACTCGAAGTTTAGCTATGCGTTTGCCGGACTCGTGATGTGTCTTTTGGGCATTCCTTTTAGCGTCGGTAAAGCCCGTTCCGGCGGGACGATGGCGAATTTCGGTATTGTCATCTTGTTGGTTTTTGCCTACTGGATTTTGTTAAGCTCCAGTTTAACCCTCGGAACCCACGGTCATTTCAACCCGATTGTGGCGGCATGGGCTCCTAACCTATTGATGGCTGGTCTCGCATATTTCTTTCTGTTGCGGCTTAAAAGATAATGAGGTATTACCGCTATTTAGCATCAAAGATGCGGTGCAAAAAGGCACCCTTTGGTGTATAATGCTATCTGACTCTCGGAGGTCGTCATCATGGTCCTCGAAATTTTGAAATTCCCAGATCCTCGTTTGCGTGAAGTTTGTAAACCTGTCGACAAAGTCACTGAAAAGCATGCTCAGCTTGCGAAAGACATGTTGGAAACTATGTACCACGCGCGCGGCATCGGTTTGGCGGCTCCGCAAATCGGTGAGTTGATTCGTATGCTCGTGATCGACACGCGTCCTCGCGATAAAGAAGGCCGCCGTTATAACTACGATGAAATGACAGAGCTTGAAAAATCTGTGACTCAACCTTTGGTTTTGATCAATCCTGTGATCGTTAAAGGCGAAGGTAAAACAACTTTCGACGAAGGGTGCTTGAGCGTTCCTGGCTACTATGAAACTGTTGAGCGCTACAATTACGTTGAAATCAAGGCTTTGAATGAAAAGGGTGAAGAGATCTTGGTGAAAGCCGATGGTTTGCTCGCGATCTGCATGCAGCATGAGATGGATCATTTGGAAGGAACTTTGTTCATCGACCATTTGAGCTTTATCAAGGGCAATAAAATTAAAAACCAAATCAAGAAACACGGTTACCCAACTCCGAAGGCTGACGATGATCAAGAAGAAGGCGCCGACGAGGAAGTTGAGACCGAAGATGAAAAAGAAAGCGTTAAAGTGTGAGCAAGGTTCGCGTTTGCTTCTTAGGAACTCCGGAATTTGCCGTGACTTCCCTCAAGGCCCTCATCGACGACGATCATTTTGAAGTCGTCGGTGTGGTGACACAGCCGGATCGTCCTGCCGGCCGCAAAATGCAACTCACTCCTTCGCCAGTCAAAATGCTCGCCATGAATCATGGCATGCATGTGATCACTCCTGAATCCCTGAAAAAAAATCCGCAACGCCTTGATGAAATCCGCTCTTGGGGAGCTGAAGTCGCTGTCGTTGTGGCCTTTGGCCAAATCCTCACTCAGGAATTCTTGGACATGTTTCCGTATGGCGCTGTGAATGTGCACGGCAGTATTCTGCCGCGCTGGCGTGGAGCGGCTCCTATTCAACGGGGCATTGAAGCCGGCGATAAAGAGTCCGGCGTGACTCTGCAGAAGATGGTTAAAAAATTGGATGCCGGTGATATCATCGGTATTCGTCGTGTGGCTTTAGACGATGAAATCACGGCGATGGAGTTGCACGATAAGCTCGCAGTGTTGGGGGCGGATCTTTTGCGCGTGGAATTGATGGATTATGTGCGTGGCAACTTGGTGCCGCATCCGCAAGATGAAGCGCAAGTCACTTACGCTCACAAGATCGACAAAGCCGAGAGTGAGATCAAATGGATGCTGCCAGCGGTGGAAATCCATAACAAGATTCGCGCCTTGACCATGGGCCCGGGGACTTATACTTGGCTCGGTGGTAAGAAATTGAAGTTGCATAAAACGCGTGTCAGTGAAAAAAGCGGTTCTCATCCTGAGGCCGGCTTTATCCACGATGCCAATGACGAATACATTTCTGTGCAATGTGGCGGCGGAATTCTAAATATCTTTGAAGTTCAGCCGGAATCGCGCAATCGTATGAAAGTCAGTGATTTCTTAAAAGGTCATCCGCTCAAAAAGGGAGATTTCATCGGTGTCTAAGCTCGTTGCCCCAAGTATCCTGTCAGCTGATTTTGCTAACCTTGAAAAAGAATTGAAAGCAATCTCGGTGGCCGGAGCCGATTGGGTGCACGTCGATGTGATGGATGGCCATTTCGTTCCGAATCTGACCATTGGAATTCCTGTTGTTGAGTCTCTTAAAAAAGTCAGTTCACTTCCCTTGGATGTTCACTTGATGATTGAAAAACCTGAGCGCTATGTCGAAGACTTCGTCAAAGCGGGCAGTGATTATTTAACAATTCACGTGGAAGCGACTGAGAAACCACACGAGGTTCTACGCAAGATCCGTTCGCTGGGTGCAAAGGCGGGGATTACTCTGCGTCCGGGCACACCACTGAGTGAAATTATGCCTTATTTGGGTGAATGCGATTTGGTGTTGGTGATGACGGTCGAGCCGGGCTTCGGCGGACAGAGCTTCATGATGGATCAAGTTGAAAAGATGAAAGCTTTGCGCGAAGAGCGCGAACGTCGTGGTTTGAAATATCTGATCGAAGTCGATGGCGGCGTGAATGAAAAAACGCTGGCGTATTGCAAAGACGCCGATGTCTTAGTTGCGGGGAGCTACGTTTTCCGCAATGATTACAAAAAAGCTATCGAATCTTTGAAGGTATAATTTGAAAGAATGAAGATCGCCAATATCCTCTTAGCACTTTTAGTTCTTTGTATGGGACTTTCCGCTCTCGGAGAGAGTCAGTGGTTTTTGGATCTGTTCTCTCACTTTATGTTGCAATATGCGGTTTTGGCCTTGCTGCTAGCGATCTTTTACCGTGTTAAGAAGCAGAAAAATAACACCTACATCGCGTTGATTGCGTTTATCTATGCCTGCATCATGCTGGCCAATGTAGTCGATCGCCGTGCGCCGATGGTGAAGATTCCGAAGGAATCCGAACGCGTGCGTATTTTTGAATTTAACACTTCAGGAAATGTCGAAGTTCTGAAAAACTGGCTGCCGGTTCACGCCGGAGAGTTCGACGTCGTTGTTTTACTCGAGGCAGGTTTGCACTTTGAGCCGTTACTGGAGCAACTCAAATCCCAATATCCCTATCAGGCGACGCATTTGGAAAACTCTCCATTCGGTATGGCGGTGTTAAGTCGCTGGGAAATCACTGAAAACAAATCTTTTGAGTCCGAAGGTGGCAGCTTTCAGCAGTATGAACTTAAAATCAAACGTCCTGTGGGTGACGAGTTCTTACTCTATGCTTTGCATGCGCCACCGCCATTTGCTCCGCAATTGGCAAACGCACACGAAGCGATTTTAGGCGAGCTTTCAGAGAAGATTCATGACAAGCAGTTTCCGGCCATTGTGGTGGGCGACTTAAATACCACGCCGACATCGCATCGTTTTTTGAAGCTTGTGAAAAACACGGGCCTGCGTGACACCGCGGGGATTTCGCCATGGGCGAACACCTGGCCTGCGCTGTCGGTGAATCTATTTTCGCTGTTGGGGATCCGCATCGATCACTGCTTGGTCTCAAACAGTTTCTCCATCGTCGAGCGTGAGCGCCTGACGGATTTAGGCTCGGACCACCTGCCGATTAAGTGCGTTCTGCAAGTTGAAAAGTAATGGGATGTAGGTCTGGGAATGAAGACAGAAGACAAGTACTTCAATTGAAGGATTGATTAAAGAGTCTTCCCATCAAATGGTCTATTATACGACCGGGTCGTCTTATAGACGATTCGTTCTAAAGGGTCCTTAGGTGACAAGAAACTGACGGCCTGGACGGACCGCAGGAAGCTAAATCCCGTCCAGTGTCTTCGACCAGAAGAAAGGCGCCACGATCTTCTGAATCTTCTCGCCCTTGTATTCGCGCAGCGGAGCCCATGTTCTGAGGAGCTTTGCGCGCTTGACGAGCTGACCTTCGAAAGTCACGGCGTATTCTAAGTCGCCGGTGATATTGGCAAGGCTCAAGAGATTGTACTGCTTTGAACTGCGCACGAGCTGGCCGCTCTTAGACCAATCTTTGAAACTCTTCCAGTCTTTCGGGAGTGGGTAGACATAGCCGTCATCGCCGACAACATAGAGCACGTTGTTTTCAACGAACTCGGATTTCGAAGTCAGCAAGAACTGGACGGGGCGGATGCTGATTGGGACATCGATATCTGGATCTGCGGCGTAGTTATCACCACAGCGAAGTTTTGTATCAAACAGCAAACAGCTGTAATCGTGAGCCGTGCCATAGTAAGTGTCGCGCAGGCTTTCGCGCTGAGAAGGGGCGTACTTTTCGGCATAGTCACGGGCATAGCCGCCCGGAGTGTCTTGCATGATTTTGTTGAAGTAGTAACTCTTCACGCTGCCAGCCGGATCAAAAACCGTCGGCAGATCTTGGCGCGAAGTCAGGAAAGCCTTCGTGCTGGTCACAAACAGAGTGCTTTTGTTAGCGCCGTCATAGAATGAAACTTCGCCGTTTTCGTTATGGGCAACGAAGCCTGGTTTGATATCTAATGGTAATTTATTAAATCGCTGAATGAGGTCGACCACATACTGTGAGCGCGCCGCTTGTTTTTGCACGGGATCTTTTGTCGTGCGCAGAACTTCAGCTAAGAATCCTGCAGCCACTCCGTAAGAGCCTTGAGTTTCGTAACTATCATCACAGCTGCCGGTGCTGGTGTGGTCGTTGTCAGAGTTTAAGTAGAGTCCATGGGTGCAGTGAACGTGGCTGTAGCCCTCGGTGTGGCGGGCTTCGTGGACAAGCACCCAGCTCATCATCAGCGGGGAGTCCATGCCAGTGACGCCTTCCGTGCAGATGTGCATGATGTCTTTTTCGCCGCGGAAGACATAGGCAATCACGCCCGATGGGCAGCCGAAGCCGTTCTTAGGTTCGATCACGATACGAGCGATGCGTTTTGTGAAGTAATGGCCAGCTCCTTCGCGGGTGACCACCGAAGGAGACTTTGGATCTTGCTGGCTATTGAGGCCATTCATGAACTGAACAGCTTTTGCGATACGCACGCTGAGGTCGTTGTTATCACAGAGATTGGCAATGCCGCGAACCGGAACATAGCTTGCTTGTTCGCGGGACCATTTAAAAACTTTGAAGGTTTTAAAGAACTCATCCGCCTGAGAAGAAGGCAGGCAATCAGCGGCAGCCATGAGGGGAGTCATCAATAGCATCAACGACAGAATAAATTTCATTTCCAAACTCCCAACTCTAGCATCACGACCAATACGATAAACAAAACCGCCCCTAAAATGGCGAAAAACCAGGAAAATTTCATCCGGCGTCTATATCACGGAGGTCTTTTCCTTGAAAGCCCGATGGGGACTTGTTACAAGATTACACAATGACTAAATTTACCGACCTCCCACTCGTTGCCCCGCTTCAATTCGCACTCAAAGAAGCTGGGTATGAAACTCCGACTCCCATTCAATCCCAGGCGATTCCTTTGATCCTTGAGGGCCGCGATCTTTTGGGCGTGGCCCAAACGGGAACAGGAAAAACGGCGGCCTTCTGTCTGCCGATTCTGCAGCTTTTGGCTAAAAACCACATTCGCCGTGAACCTAAATGCCCCCGTACTTTGATTCTGACGCCGACGCGTGAGCTGGCGATTCAGATCCACCAAAATCTTGAAACCTACAGCAAGCACTTAAAGCTTAAGCACGCCGTGATTTTTGGCGGCGTGGGGCAAGGCAACCAAGTCCGTGATCTTGCCGGGGGCGTGGATGTGCTCGTGGCGACTCCGGGGCGATTGATGGATCTTTTCCATCAAAAGCACTTGCGCCTCGATAAGATTGAGATCTTCGTTTTGGATGAAGCCGACCGTATGTTGGACATGGGCTTCATTCAAGATATTAAACGCATTTTGCCGCTTCTTCCGAGAAAGCGTCATAACTTGTTCTTCTCAGCAACCATGCCGAAAGAAGTGCAAGAGCTTGCGACCCGCATTTTGTACGAACCCTTGAAAGTTGAAGTGACTCCGCAGGCGACAACGGCTGAGAAGATTGATCAGTCCGTGATGTTTGTCGAGAAAGCGAAGAAGTTTGATCTTCTGATGCACCTTCTTGAGGATAACAGTCTTTTCAAAGTCCTTGTGTTTATGCAGATGAAGCATGGAGCGAATCGTATCGTTGATAAACTCACGAAACAGGGAGTTCAAGCAGCGGGTATTCACGGTGATAAATCTCAAGGAGCTCGTCAGCGCGCTCTTGAAGATTTCCGCAGCGGTAAAGTTCGTGTCCTTGTGGCGACGGACATTGCCGCCCGTGGCTTGGATATCGATGGCATCACCCATGTGATTAACTTCGAGCTTCCGCATTTACCGGACAGCTACGTCCATCGTATCGGCCGCACGGCGCGGGCCGGTGCTGAAGGAAAATCTATTGCCTTCTGTACAGCGGAAGAGAAATCATATCTCTACGCGATTGAGAAAACGACTCGCCAAAAAGTGACGGTTGTCGAGGATCACCCCTTCCATTCCGATGCGAGTGCATCGGCTTCTGTGATGAGCGTCGGTAAAGCCAAAGCGGCGATCGAAAAACAGGGACAGCACCATGGTGGCCGCGGTGGCGGTTCAGGTGGCAGACCTGGTGGACGAAGACGCAAAGGTGGCGGTGGGGGCGGCAAAGGCCCCGGCGGTCAACAAGCAAGTGGTCAAGGCGGAGACGGAAAACCGCAAAAGCGACAAAGTTTTTTCAAGCGCAGAAAACTGGCTCAACAGAATAAAAAACAAGGACCTAAGAAGTGACATTCGCCGGAACCGTTCAAGAGTTGAATATTTATCCGATCAAATCCTGCCAAGGGCAGCCTGTGAAAGAGATGAATATCACCTTGGAAGGTCCCGAAGGCGACCGTCAGTGGATGCTCGTTGATGAAAATGGCGGCTTCCTGACTCAGCGAACTGTGCCGAAGCTTGCGACGGTGCAAGTGCTGGTGAATGATTCAGGCCTCAGCATTGGGATCGGCAAGCAGTTCTTTGTGGTTCCTAAAAGCAATTCCTTTAAGCGTATGATCCGTGTGAAAGTCTGGAACGACGAAGTCGAAGCCGCCCTGGAGCCGGATTTATTTTCGCAAGCATTGTCTCAGTACCTCGGTGTGAATTGCCATTTGGTGCGCTACACGCCGACATCAAAACGCATGGTTCCTTGGCAGCAAGAGTCTGGTGCTTCACAAACCGACTGGCATCCGGAAGTGCGCTTTGCCGATGGCCGACCTTTGTTATTGCTCAACACGAAATCGCTCGAAGATTTGAATTCTAAACTGGCAACTCCTGTGGGGATAGAGCGCTTTCGCGGTAACATCGTTTTTACGGGCAGTGCCGCTTTCGAAGAAGATCAATGGCAGCGCATTCGCATTGGTGAGGTGACCTTTGCTCAGCCAAAGAAATGCTCTCGCTGCAAGATCATCACGATAGACCAAAAGACCGGCGAGTCACCAACTCCAGAGCCTTTGAAAACTCTGTCGAGCTATCGTCGCGACGGCAATAAAGTGAACTTCGGTGTTTTGTGGATTCCAGAAAACACCGGTCGCATTACTCCGGGAAGTTCCGTCGAAGTCCTCGCGTAACGCGAGGCATTCTCTGAGGTTCCAGCGTGCCTTTCAGGGGCTTTTTTTGCTAGGTTCCCAGGAATGAAAACACTCGTTCTAACTGGTGAGTCAATCACCCTCGAAAATCTATACGAAATTGCCAATAACTCTGAAATCAAGGCCGAGCTGGGTGCTGGCGCCCGCGCAGCCATGCAAAAGAGCCGTGACTACATCGAAGGCCGCATTAAAAACGGCGAAGTGATGTACGGCGTGAACACCGGTTTCGGAGCCTTTTCTTCAGTGCGTATTTCTGATTCTGAGATCGAGCAATTGCAAAGAAACTTGATCCGTTCCCACTCTATGGGGATCGGCGAGCCGTTCACGAAAATTCAATCCCGCGCGATGATGGTTTTGCGTGCCAATGCTTTGGCCCGCGGTCATAGCGGTATCCGTCCCGCGGTTGTCGACAAAATCTTGGAATTCTTGAATAACGACATCGTACCTGTGATTCCATCCCAAGGATCTGTGGGAGCGAGCGGTGACTTAGCTCCGCTTTCGCATTTGGCTTTGGCAATCATCGGTGAAGGCGAAGTGTGGCAGAATGGTCAAAGCGTTCCGGTGCAAAAAGTTTTGGCTGAAAAGAAAATGCAGCCTCTGGATTTGAAAGCCAAAGAAGGTCTTTCGATGATCAACGGCTGTCAGGTGATGACGTCTGTTGGTTTGCTTGCGGCTTGGGAAGCCCGTCGCCTGTTGTGGATGGCCGATCTTGCCGGAGCGATGTCTTTGGAAGGCCTGCGTGGGTCACGTAAGCCGTTTGATCCACTCATCAGTGCGACACGTCCTCATCCAGGCGAATCAAAAACAGCCCGCAATTTGCTAAAGCTCGCGGGTGAAATGAGTGAAATCGGTCAGAGCCATTTGTCTGAAGATCACCGCGTCCAGGATGCTTACAGCCTTCGTTGTATGCCGGCGGTTCATGGTGCGGCTAAGGATGCTCTTCGCTATGTTGTAAAAGTTCTTGAAACCGAAGCAAACTCCAGCACAGATAATCCTCTGGTGTTTGCAGACGACAATAAGGTCCTTTCGTGCGGGAACTTCCACGGAATGCCCGTGGCCCACGCGATGGATTTCGCGGGGATTGCGATCTCTTCGCAAGCAAGCATTAGTGAGTGCCGTATTTCTAAAATGATCTCTCATCAGATGAGCGAATTGCCGGCGTTCTTGACTCCGAACGGTGGTTTGAATTCAGGCCACATGATCGTGCAAGTGGCGGCGGCGTCGCTAGTCAGTGAAAACAAAGTTTTGGCACATCCGGCCTCTGTGGACTCTATTCCGACATCGGCTGAAAAAGAAGATCACGTTTCCATGGGAACGATTGCGGCTCGTAAATTTGAAAAGATTCTGCGCAATGCTGAAAACGTCGTGGCGATGGAAATGCTTTCCGCGTGCCAAGCCCTTGATTTGCTGGCGCCGTTGAAACCAAGTGCAGCGGTGAAAGCGGCTTACGATCAGATTCGTAAGACAGTGCCGTTTGCAAAAGAAGACCGTTACTTCGCCAAAGATGTTGAAGCTATTAGAAATATGATCACTCGAAACGAAATCCTCGCGGCTGCAAAGTCAGCTGTGGGTGAGCTTGAGTGGTAATTGAATTTGAACGCCTGTCGCGATTTTTTGTGACGGGCGTTTTACGTCCCTTATCTTTTTAAATCTTAACCCGCCATTTTGTCTTTATACATCTTGAACCCTTCCGTGTTTGTAAGAAAGTTGAACCACTCAACAAAACACGAAGAGGGGTTTCGATATGATTTCTAGATCGTCGTTATTGGTTTCGTCATTTGTTTTAGCCGCCACTCTGGCGGCATGTTCCTCTGCCGAAAAAAGAAATGCAGAACAGCAAAAGAAAGCGGCGGCTGAAGAACAAGCTCGTAAAGACGCCGCCGTTCAGGCGCAAAAAGATGCTGAGAAAAAACTCTTTACTCAGCTAAAGCCAGAAGAACTTCGTAACCTCGTGCAAGAGGGTGTTGTCTATGGTTATCCGCTTGTCGTTATGGATGCGACGAAAGATATTCTGATTAACCCCGATAGCCCGAGTCCGCACAAGGGCACGCTCAATCAATTCACTCATCTACGCCAATTTCCAAAGCCCGAGTTTCGTGAGGTCGTCAGTCCCAACGTAGATACTCTCTACTCGACAGCTTGGCTGGATCTTAGCAAAGAGCCTCTGGTGCTAACGGTGCCGGCGGTCGGCAATCGTTTTTACATGTTAGAAATTTTGGACGCTTGGACCAATGTGATCTCAACGCCGGGGACCCGCACGACAGGCACCGGGGCTGAGGAGTTTGCCTTGGTCGGTCCTCATTGGGATGGTCAGCTTCCGGCGAACTTACGCCGAATTCAAGCGCCAACTAATATGGTTTGGATCATTGGCAGAACATACACCAAAGGGGCGAAGGATTTGGAAGTCGTTCACGCAATTCAAGATCGCTATCGTTTGATTCCTCTGAGTCAGTTTGATCGCAGTTATACTTCGGCAGCAGCGGCCCCAGAGAAAGGTGAACCAGTTGAGGAAGTAAAAATGAAGTTGCAAACCAGTGCCAATGCGACGGTCGAGTCGTTGGATGCAAAAACATTCTTTATGAAGCTTAGTCAGTTGATGAAGGATAATCCTCCGGCGGCGGCTGATGCGCCGATGTTGGCGAAGCTCGCAAAGATCGGAGTGAGTCCTGGTCATACCGTCGATTACGACAGTTTGCCTGCTGATATCCGTAATTCTTTGGATGAAGCAGTTCGTGGCGGTTATAAACGTGTTCAAGATCTGGCGAAAAATACTCCGGGCCGTATGGTGAATGGCTGGGTGATGCATGAGGGCGTCGGCGACTACGGAACGGATTATGAAAACCGTGCCGGTGTTGCCTATTTTGGTCTTGGCGCCAATCTGCCGGAAGATGCGATTTACCCAACTGCGCACGTGGATGCGAATGGCTCACGTCTGAGCGGTGCTCATAAATACATTCTGACATTCTCAAAGGGCAATATGCCGCCGGTGAATGGGTTTTGGTCTGTGACGATGTATGATTCCAAGCAGGGCTTGGTAGCCAATCAAATGCATCGTTATGCGATCAGCAGTCGCGATAAGCTTAAAAAGAATAAAGATGGCTCGATCAGTCTTTTGATTCAAAACGCAAACCCTGGAAAAGCGAAAGCGGCAAACTGGCTGCCGGCTCCTAAGGGCGAATTTAATTTGATGATGAGACTTTACTGGCCGAAGCAAGCGGCTTTGAGTGGGGAGTGGCAACCTCCTGGTATTCAAAAAGTTGGTAAGCCCATGCGTTTGACGCAAAGAACAGCAAAGCGAATCTCGAAGAGATAAAACTTGCCAAAGGGCAAAGCTGAAAGTCTCATAGAGATATGAGATGTTTTCAGTTTCTATTAGTGCTGGGTTTGCTGGCGTCACTCTCTGGATGTGACAATGGCAAATCCAAAGCGGCTCGAGACAACGGTTCCGGCGGTCAGCAAAGCAACAATCCGAATTCGCCAAAGCCGTCGCCTGCAAAAATCGTTGAAGGAACGCGAGATCTGATCTTTCAACGGCCCACTCAAGATGAATCCGAGTTCATGAATATTATGAACTTGGGAGTTTCTGAAGGTGAGCGCGCTTATTTTAGTTTTAAATACGCACCTGACGAGGACGGCACATTTTATTTTACATTGGAGCAGGTGCGGCTCTATCCCAAAGATTGCAAGAATACGGGAGATCACAAATATACGATGGAGATCTACTGGCAGCGAGTTCAAGGCAATCAGCGGGTGGTATTGAAGAAATTTAGCCCGAACATCGATGATTTCGATTATCAGCGGGGCAATAAGTACATTTTAACTTATGCTCTCATGGACTTAAAGCAGTTCGCGGATTGTCAGAGTGTGACTCTGAAGTTTGCGACCTTCCAAAAAAACTACAAGACACAGAAATAAAAAAAGGCCCCGGTGGGGCCTTTTTGTTTTTGAATCTTGCTCTCCTTATTGGCAAGAGTTGTTTTTTACATAACTATTCATCAAGGTCAGTTGGCTTACAATCGCCGTGCGACTTGCTGGCTGGATGCTCAGCACAACGTCTGCTTGAATAACAACCAGAGCGGCTTGCAACGTTTTTTGGGTTGCTTTGTTCGAAGTACGAAGCAACTCATAGGCTACGACTTCAGCAAGCAAACGAATGCGATCGAGGGTCGCTGTTTTTGCTCTGATGTAAGCCGAAGCCGGGAGAGCCGAAATCATATTGTAAAGGCTTTCGCTGGCAGCACGGCATGAAGGCACTTGCGGCACCGGTGCAGCCGTTGTGAAGGACAGGTCGTCGATCGCGAAGGATGCACCACCATCATGAATGGCCACTTTAGCGATCGGAGCTCCTGAAGAAGTCACCGAAAGCAATGTATTAGCAGGGGCGTTTGCGGGTAGCAATGCCTGACCCAAAAGATTGTCGGCAGAGTCGTACGCAAAAATTCCTACGTTCACAGGGCCTGTCACATAGGCAGAAACGGTTTTAACGTCTGCTATACTGACCGATAAAGTGATAAGTCCAGAAGGCGCGTACGCGACTTTCGCACCGGACTTAGCGGTAAATCCGAGTGTCGCCGCCGTTACTGAATTTGCTCCAGAAAACGACACTCCTTGCGCACTATATTGCGATGTAATCGGCGCATCCTCTCCGAGAGAATCAAAATTCAATGTGGTTGTGGTTTGTGCTAGAGATCCTTGAGCGAAAAGCCCCACTAGCACAATGCTGGTCAATCGGAGAGCCTTCATCCAATGGCTCTTTACAACAGTTACAGTCTTTCCAAATGGTGCTGTCATGTTCCCTCCGAATTAAGAGTCAGTATTTGTTAACAACCGTTTGATTTAATCAGTGCAATGAGATCGTCGATTTGCTGCAGAATTGCTTTCGCATTAGCTGCTTTGATATCGGACTTCACTTCTTTTTGAATGTCTTGCATTGCTGTCAGCAATTTCTTTTGGCCGGCAGCCGCTGCTCGTAGCTTTTCAAAATCTGCGATCTTTTTAAGAATTGTAGATTTATTGCTTGCTGCGGATTTAGAGCAAACGAAGGCGCTGCTCGAAAGAGCATTCACAGCATCATAGAGTGCTTGATCCTTACTGCGACAAGCTGGCACTGTTGGTGCTGCTGTCGTAAAGGAGAGGTCGTCGATAGCGAAGCTAGCGCCGCCATCATGAATGGAGATTTTTGTAATAGCCGCCCCTGATGAAGTCACCGAGAGCAAAGTATTTGCCGGTGCATTTGCAGGTAAGACGGCCTGGCCCACGAGGTTGTTACTCACGTCATAAGCATAGATGCCGACGTCTTGTGGCCCCGTTACATAGGCTGAAACCGTTTTCACATTGGCAATCGAAAGAGACATATTCATCAGACCGTTAGGTGCGTAGGCGACTTGTGTCCCAGAATGAGACGCAAAGCCGAGAACCGCAGCATTGATTGCGTTGGCTCCAGAAACACTCACACCTTGTGCGGAATACTGATTAGTGATTGCCACATCATCAGCGATGGTATCGAAAGTGAGTGTCGTGGTAGTTTGTGCGAAAGATTGTTGTGAGATAAGGCCAAAGAAAAACAGAGATGCGATTGCAAGTGTAGACTTCATTCATTCCCCCCGGAATAATAAAAGAATATCGTACACAGACCTAATTTCGCTAATATGTTTTGGTTTATGGATCTATAAGATACGTTGACTATTGTTGTTATCGCGAACAATTTCAACACTTTGCGGAACTCTGAACAGCTGTCAAAAGCTTAGACACTACGAAAAAAAACTGGGATCGCTAGTTCGGAATATTTAACACATAGCCCGGAGTCAAATTGCTCACTCCCGTTTGATTGTAAGAGTTAGATCCCCAGCATTTCGCAGTTTGATCGGCTTGAATTCCGCAAGTATTCGCCGGGCCCGTAGAGAGGACATTGAAGGTTGTCGCACTCAAAGCGCTGGCGGGTACCGGTGAATTGTTAGTATGACCGAGGCCGAGTTGACCATTTGAGTTCAGTCCCCAACATTTGATGGTTTTATCAGAAAGCAATGCACAGGTGTGGGAGCCACCGGTTGAAACGGCTATGGCGTTTGAAATGTTTAAGACATCTGAAGGCACCGGAGCGCTGGTTGTCAGTCCATTGCCAAGCTGATAGGTGACGTTGTAGCCCCAGCATTTGAGAGTTTGATTCGGCATCAGCACACAGGTGTGATTGCTGAGGGCATTTGATGATATGGCGACAACTCCTGAAAGTGAGCTGACACTGACAGGTGAGTTCGCAGTGGTGGCCGTGCCGTCGCCGAGCTGATTCAAGCTGTTGATGCCCCAGCATTTCACAGTTTGATTCGATAAGAGAGCGCAAGAGTGATTGCCACCTGTAACAATAGCGATTGCATTTGTGATACCTGAGACATCGACTGGAATGCTTGAGTTCGCTGAAGCGGCATTTCCTAGCTGACCATTGGTGCCGGAGCCCCAGCATTTCACGGTTTGATTGGCCAAAAGAGCACAAGCATGATTCGAACCCGTCGCAATGGCGATAGCGGTTGAGATACCGCTGACATCAACAGGAGTTGGGGACTGGGTTGTGGAGTTGTTCCCTAGCTGGCCAAAAGCGTTGTATCCCCAGCACTTGATGGCCTTTGAACTCAGCAGTGCACACGCGAAACTTGCTCCTGAAGATACGTAGGTTGCCGTGGTAATTCCAGGAACTGTACCAGGTATAGCTGTCGCGACGAGTGTTCCATTGCCGAGTTGCCCGTTGCCGTTGACCCCCCAACATTTCACGGTTTTATCTGTTAAGGCTGCGCAGGTGAAACCACTGCCTGGGCTGATGTTTGAAATCGAAGTAGGGTTTGAAATAGACGCAGGGACAGGGACGTTGATATTGTAGCCGTTACCGAGCTGACCCGAGCTATTATTTCCCCAGCATTGAATTGTTTGATCTGTCAGAAGCGCACAAGTAAAACCATTGCTGCTATCACCACCGGCAGCAATTGAGGAAGCTGTTGTAATACCGCTCACATCTATGGGGACGGTGGAGTCCGTCATTGTATTGTTGCCAAGCTGGCCTGAAGCATTGAGCCCCCAGCACTTCATCGCCTTCGTAGAGAGTATGGCGCAGGTGTGAGCCCAGCCCAAAGAAAGGCCAATCGGTGAAGTGACGGCAAGAGATCCACTCGGCGAGGTGATATTGCTGGTCGAACCGTCACCAATTTGTCCTTTGGAGTTGCCTCCCCAGCATTTCATAGTCGAACTTGCAATCATGCAAGAGTGGCTTGAACCGGATCCGATCGCCGTTGCACCCGTTGATGAAGTCACTGCGGTTGGAGTGGTTGCATTGGAAGTACTGCCATTGCCGATTTGTCCGCTGCTTCCGGACCCCCAGCACTTGACACTGCTTGAGACGATGGCACAGGTGTGATTGTCTCCGGCGGCGAGCGCTGTGGCAGTTCCTAACGAAGTGACCGTGACGGGAGTTGACGAGTTGGTCGTGCCGCCATTGCCAAGCTGTCCGCTGCTGCCCATTCCCCAACAGTAACCACCGGATGAGGAAATAGCACAACTGTGATAGAGACCTATTGAAATACCTGTAATCCCGGTAATCGTTGAAACGGCCACCGGAGTTGGTGACGTCGTTGTTGTTCCATTTCCGAGCTGGCCATAAGTATTCGCGCCCCAGCATTTCACAGTGCCCGAAGTCACCGCGCAGGTGTGATCACCTCCGGCGGCGATGGCGGTAACACCGGTTAAACCCGAGACCATCACTGGGACACTCGAGTCCACGTAAGTGCCATTTCCGAGTTGGCCTGAACCATTGGAACCCCAGCACTTCACGGTTTGATCAGAAAGAAGAGCACAGGCGTGATTAGAACCAGCGACTACTGCCGGAGTGGATCCCGCACTCACGGTGAGAGTGAGTTGTGATTGTGTGAGACCCGACGCCTGCGCGGTCAACGTGACTGACTCGGCGACGGTGTCCTTCAAGTAGAATGTCGCCTGATTTGAACCGGCTGGAATCGACAAGGCTGCGATCGTCATTTTGCACCCTTTGTCTGAATATAAAATAGTGCTGCCTGTTTTTGTCAGTGTGACAGCCGTCGCTGAAGTGACCGGTTGATTGTTGGATGAAGCATCCTGAGTATAAACTGTATAAGTCGTACAGCGGCTTGTTGTCGGACTCAAAGATCCGAACAAGCTCAGCTTTGTGACTGTGCCAGTAGAAATACCAACGGCCAGTGAGGCTGAAGAAGCTCCGCTTGTCGAGACCGTGAAAATAACCGGGTCCGTCGGCACGGTTGCCGGACCTTTATAATAAAATGTTGCTAATCCCGACGCGTTGGTTGCAACGGGTCCCGTACCAGAAATGGTCGTCGTACAGCCGCTATTTGAATAAAGAGTGCCGGTGGCACCATAGTTAATATCTACGTTCGTAACGCCCGCAGTGGATCCGGCCGCCGTCAGGTAATTAATTGTATAAGGACCAGCGCAAGTGGAACCATTATCGGCGGTTTGCGGGCCGGTGAGAGTGAGTTTATAGGCGGTTGCTGTGACCAACAAAGATCCGTCCACCACTTGACTTGCACTATCGCTAGCCTGAAGAACGAATGTTTGTGCCATTGCATTTTTGTAATACACCGTCGTCTGGCTTGTGCTTGCAGCAATAGAGGTCGAGGTTATCGTCGTGCTGCAACCACTATCGCTGTAAAAAGATCCTGAGCCGACACCGGAGAGTTTGACACTGAGGGTGCTTGTCGGTGTAACAACACCATCAAACTGATCTCTTAAGGCGATATTGTAAGCCGTACAGACACTTGTTGGCAGAGCCGTGGGCCCAAGAATCGCGAGCTTAAATTGGGAAGCCGTCGGTGAGGGAGATACAGGCATTGAGACAATTATCGCCGGAGAGCAAACGGGTTTTTTCCCGGGTGCGGTGGCTTTAATATAGATTTTTTCGGCGTAATTATAACTGACAAGAGAAAATGTCGCTGTCCCTGAAGTTGCGGATTTAGGATTGGTCGGGATGCTGAGACTGCTTGATGCGGCTGTTGTACAGCGCGGATCTGAATACGCAGTCAGAGTGATCGCATCGGATGCAGTGCTTACCAGGCTGCCGTCAGGTTTTACAACAGAGACACTCGGTTGAATGGTGAAGGCGGCGCCAGTGATGGCGGTCATAGAGGGCATTGTGCTGAAGACGAGTCGTGGTCCTTGAATCATTGCGCCGAGATTGTAGTAGCCGGCTTTGGCAGAGGAAAACACGAGCAGCAGTGATAAGAAAACCAATGCTCTCATGGTTAGAATCCAGTCACCCAAGTGATGTAGCAGTAGGCCGAGCCTCCGACAGTCACTTTTAAAATCGTATAAATAGATTGTGAACCAGCAGTGGTTACATCATTCGCCGGTACATATTTTGAATTTGTACAATTAGCAAAGGTGTACTGGCGAGCCGTCGTGTCGGTAATAATCAATGTGTAAGAGCCGCCATCTTTCATGTTGTTCAATGTTAAGCTTGAAGATCCTGGCGATTGAACGACTTGGACGTTACCGTTATTAAAATCGACCGTGGCGCCTGTGCTTACAATGTATTGAGAAGCATACATCTGACCGGTATTCGTTTGAATATTTCCAGCAACTTCAAGCGTGCCGGTCATCGTATCGCCGATTTTGTTCACCGGAGTATAACCGAGTGATGGATTTGCGGACCAGCTCAGATTTCCTGAGGCATCAGAAACCATGATTTGATTGGCTGCCGGAGTTGAAGCCGGCAATCTCAAGACGTAACTGCTAGAAGCCGCTTGTGCTTGCAGAGTCACCGTGCCGGAGTTGACAAGACTTAAGCCCGTCATTGTACCAATACCCGAACCATCAAGGCTTAAGATTTTATTGGATTGGCCTGTTGTTGTTTTATTGATTGTTACAGAGCCGGTGTTAGATACAGAAGAAATATCACCACCCAAAGACGTTGCTTGAGCGACGTTAGAGGCGCTACCAACCCAGATCTGACCGCCAGTCAGTGAGGTGCTCATTTTATTATTGAAGGTTACGTAGTCTGCATTGCTGAGCAAGCCGGCTGTCACTGTGCCCGAAGCTGAAGCCATCGGGATGTTCAGCGTGTGAGTTGAGGTCGCGAAGGACCAAGAGGGAGCATTGCCGGATGTGCCAGGCGTTGCAAATGTCTGAGAAGCACTCGTTAATCCATTTAATGAAGTGATGCCTGCGCCGGCTGCAGCAAGAGCCGTCCAGGTAGTGCCGTTGTTGAACTCCACATTACTATTCGTCGTGTTATAGCGGATCAAGCCGGCAGTGCTGGTAGGCTGTTGGGCGGTTGTCCCTGCAGGCAGACGAATGGCGTCAGTCTTACCATTGAAGTCCATTGAGTAGGACGGGGACGCGGTGCCGATACCAATGTTACCTGCAGAGTTGATCGTCATGCGAGAGGTCGCACCAGTCATAAAGTTCAAACTGTACGTATCAATTAAACCTATCGTAGCATTGGCTCCGAAGCTGTTGCCGCCATTGACGAAGGCGTTAGCCGTGTTGGACAGTCCGAGTGTGCCCCAATCGACGTATACGGAAGTGCCGGCTTTAACGAATCGATACACTGTTGTTGAACTCGCAGTCCGAGTGCCGTTGATTGGAGAAAATACTCCATCAGCCAAAGTAGATCCAGCATCCTGAAATGTACACTTTGTCGTCGTAGCGCCGGTGACAACCACCGTGTAGTTACCACCTGATTGCATATTTAAAAGGTTTATCGAGGCAGAACAGTCATAGCTGGTAATCTGCGTGTTCCCTTTATTAAAGTCGATAGTATTAGTAGTTGAAGAGTAAGCACCGGCATAAATCTGACCGCCGCCGGATAAACTCGTTCCTCCACCACCTGCGGCGATATTGCCATTTCCAGCACTTATTACAGTTGCGCCTGCGCCAGATGCAATGCTCGTATTGGCAAAAACACCATTTGAAATAGTCGTCGCACCATTGAATATCTTATTTCCAGTGATTGTTTGATTTGAACCATAGTCTACGAGGGAATTCCACGTCGAGCCATTGGTGTACTCAACTAAGTTGTTAGAGGTATTATATCGGAATAAGCCCGCAGCAACCCCAGGCTGCTGCGCCGTCGTACCCGAAGGCAGACGAATTGCATCCGTTCGGCCAGTCATGTCCAGAGCGTAATTTGGAATCCCTGTCCCAATACCAACATTTCCACCCGTACTCAGAGTCATCGTCGGGGTGCCATTGTTTGTAAAGAACCCGATGTGATGATTCGTGACGGAACCGAACTGGACTTGGGGGCCTCCGCTAATGGTGTTGTCGATAAAAATTGCAGCAGCCGCAGTGCCATCAGTCGCACCAAGTATATTGGTGTTAGCAGTTCCTTGGATAAGGGTTTTGTAGGTACCTGGGTTTGTGGTGCCAATTCCAAGGTTACCACTGTTTGTCAGCGTCATTCGAGTCGTGTTGTTTGTTGCGAAGTTCAAGTTGTAGTTGTCTTTTAAGCCAATGGTCGCATTGCCCGCAAAGGAGTTACCGCCGTTAACGAAGCCAGTTGAAGAAGATAGGGGAGTAACCCAAGATAGGTTGCCAGCACCGTCAGTAGCCATCACTTGGTTTGCTGAACCTGCAGTATTTGGCAATGTCAGTACGTAGTTCGTGAAGGCACCTGCTGTTTGCAGAGTAACACTGCCTGAGCCGGTCTGAACATTCAAACCTTTAACGTTAGCAACACCAGAGCCATCAAGACTCAAGATTTTATTCGAAGCTCCGGTTGTTGTCTTATCAATTGTTACGAGGCCTGCATTGGAAACAGAAAACACATCACCTGAAAGTGTGCGAGCTTCTGCAGCTCCTGAGGCATTACCAACCCAGAGTTGGCCAGAAGCAAGCACAGAGCTTTGCTTACCCATCATTGAGACGTAATCAGCATTGCTGAGAAGACCTGCAGTGACAGTGCCAGAAGCAGAAGCCATTGGAATATTCAGCGTATGAGTGCCCGTGCTAGTGTTGCTTGACCAGCTTGGCAGGTTGCCGGTTGAGCCGATGGCGAGAGTTTGTGTGTTTACTGTCGCACCGTTAAAACTAGTGATTCCAGCGCCTGCAACTCCGAGAGTTTTTGTGGCAGAGCCGTCCCAATATTTAATGAGACCGGCGTCGTACCACATTTGACCGGCCACTGTTCCGGCAGTGCTAGTTGAACCGAGGCCGATATATTTACCGGCGGCCATCGAAAGATCGCCATTCATCACATCGCCGGCTTTATTGACCGGTGTATAACCCAAAGATGGCTGCACGGAGTTCCATCCAGAGCCGTTGTTGTATTCGACAACATTTGATGTCGTGTTGTAGCGAATCAGACCCGCCGCATTTGTCGGACGAGCCGCATCCGCACCCGAAGGCAGACGAATCGCGTCTGTTTTTGAGCCTAGATCCAAGGTGTAAGCTGGCGCGGTGGTTCCAATACCAACATTTCCACCGCTGGCAATGGTCATTTGAATTGCACCGTTTGTCTTGAATCCCAAAGCGTAATTATCATTCAGACCAATTGTCGCGGCGGCACCAAATAAATTTCCGCCATTCACATAAGCCGTTGTTCCCGCCGTTGGTGTGAAACCCAATGCGGATACGACGTCGGCTGAAAGAAGGGCGCTTCCTGAAGTCACGCGGCCTTGAGCATCGGTTGCGACTTTAAAGTAGGTTCCTGCCGTGCCGGTATTTTTCAAAGACAGAACGCCCGAAGAGTCGATGGTGGCGTCTCCTCCGATGGTCTGAGCTTGCAACCCGTTGGCTGCATTACCGATCCAGATTTTACCTTGCGATAAGGCAGGAAGTGAAAGCGAAGGAGTCGGAATCCAGCTCAGAGTTCCTGTCGCATCCACTTGCATAATTTGTGTTCCCGTCGGCGCCGTCGCAGGAAGTTTCAAAGTATAGCTATTAGAGGCCGTTGAGGCTTGAAGGGTCACGGCGCCGCTATTCACGAGCGCTAGTCCCGCCATTGTCCCGACGCCGGAGCCATCAAGGCCCAAGATCTTATTCGACTGACCGGTGGTTGTTCTGGTGACAGTGACGGCACCCGCACTGGTGATCGAAGAAATATCATTCGACAGGGTCATGGCTTCAGCGAAACCAGAAGCATTACCAACCCATACTTGACCCGCACCCAGTGTATTTGCTTGGCGGGATTTTAAGAACAAATAATCCGTATTGCTGATTAAACCGGCGTTGGCTCCGGCGTTGCCTGCGAGCGGAATATTCAATGTGTGCGTCGTGCCGGTTGAGGTAAACGCAGGATCGGTGCCCGTCGTATTGACCGCTAGAGTTTGGGTTGAACCTGTGAGGCCATTGAAGCTCAAGATGCCGCCACCGGAAGTGCCGAGAGTTTTCACCGCAGAGCCGTCATAGTACTTGATCACGCCGCCGTCATACCAAACTTGGCCCGCCGTTGAGCTTGCTGCCGTCGTGTTTGGTAGAGTTAAATATCCGCCAGGCACCATAACGATGTTGCCGGCGTTGAGGATGTTGTTGCTATTCATGTTGATGGCACCGGACATCGTGCCGCCACTCAATGGTAAGCGACTATTGAATGAAACATAATCGGTGTTGCTGACGAGACCCGCAGTCACCGAAGCCGTGCTCGCCATCGGGATGTTCAATGTGTGTGTGTTTGCTGCAAAAGTGTAGTTCAAAGCGGTGGCAGTGCCAGACGCAGCCGCCGCGAGGTTTTGAGCCGTGCCGGTTTGGCCATTCAGGCTGGTGATGCCGGTGGCAGCCGGTGCTTGGCAAGCCCAGCCTGTTGCGGTCCAAGTCAGAACTTCCGACGTCGTTGCACAAGTGAGATTCATGAATTTGCCAGAGGCATCTTTCAAAACCACGCCGGTGGTTGCGGCATTTGTGCCAGTGAAGTCCATGTCGTTTGCGATGATCGTGCCGTCAAGGATGTTGGATGACGTCACTTTACCGACGCCGATCGTGACATTCACAGCACCTGTGCCAGAGGCAGTCACGTCGCCAGTCAGGCTCGTGATGCGATTCAGAAAAGTCGCGTATTCCGTATTGCTGATCAGACCGGCTGTGACGCCTGTGCCTGAAGCCATCGGGATTTTCAGAGTGTGCGTGCTAGTGGCAGAATTCCAAGCGGGAGCTGTCACCGAGTTGCCGGTATCGACAGCGCCGAAAGTTTGCGTCGTGGTTGTCAGGCCATTGAGTGAAGTCAGTCCTGTGCCCACGAGGTCATCGGCAATCACGAAAGTGCCGCTTTGGTATTTCAGAATTTTTCCGCTGGTGGCTCCGGTCATGTCGACAGGGACGCCTTTGATTTTATCAACAACGACAGCCGTCTGCGTGCCGCTGACGTCACCGCTGAGCGCCGTGGTCAGGCGGTGAGCCTGACCCGCTTCAATCGCGTAAGGAACGGATTGAATATCCTGGCTGCTGAAAAGTTGTTGAGTAGTGCCGTCGTTGAACGACACGACGATCTTACGAGTTTCGGTTTTGGAAGATGGCGTGTAAGTACAGCTGCTGCCTGTGATGGTCGAGCCATCGTTCGAGAAAACTTTGTCGAGAGTTCCGCCGCTGGGAACCATGTTTGTTTGTTTCCCAATCACGAGAGAGAAATACCCGTTGGAGCCGGTCATGCTGACAGGGAATTCTTCGCGATAGAGAGTGCAAGTGCCGGTGGAGTCTTGAACGTCGACTCGGAAAGTGACGCTGGCTGATTCGAGAGGTTGATTGCTAGAGTCGGAGATCACGCCATCAACGTTGAAGGTCAACGGCGACGCAAACGCGATGCTTTGAAAAAGCATTGCAAATGCAAAGACCTGAATGTTCACCCACGTTCTTGATAGCATTAAACCGACTCCACTAGAGATCTTTTCGGTGAATTGTGGAGATTTGTTTAAGTGATCTTATTGAAATTATGATAGTTTTAGAAAGAATCTCATCTTGAGACACCTCTAAGTATGCTCCCGACGAACAACCTGTCTAATTGAGCATTTCGAACAGATATTCGAGGATTTTAGAGCCACTCTGGGGCCTTTGTCTAAACTATGGACGGTCTAGGAGCTCTAAGAGAGGGCCAGAGTGTAGCAGGGTGGCTTGAGTACTGGAATATTGATTGCTAATAATCCTTATGGAAGGATGTGTCCAGTGAGAGTTTCCGTTGTCATCAACCCGAAAGCAGGGTCCGTAAATCCAGGTCTGATCGAGGAAAAGATCCGTTCGGCTCTTTTTCGCTGCGATTTGGTTTTCTCGAAGGCAAAGACTCTCGAAGAGATGGACCAGTTCCTGTGCGAAGAGCTCGCTCATAAAACCGACTTTTTCCTGATTTGTGGTGGCGACGGTACGGTTAACACGTGCCTGCAATACCTTGTTCGCGCGGAAGAGGACCTGACAAAAATTCCACCGATCGCGGTTGTGCGCTCGGGAACAGCGAATGACTTGGCTCACGAAATCGGCATCAGCCGCCGTATCGATCAAGCGGTTCGTAATATTCTTGAAGGTTCTGTTCGCAACATCGACATCATTCAAATTTCTTCTGGCGATAAAAAAGCGTTCATGCTGACAAACGGAGGCCTCGGGATTCCTGCGATGACAGCGGATTTGGCCAACCAAGTGCGTTTCAGTTTGCAAAAAGTAGCGAACTGCCCGCAAACCGCCGGCTTCTTCAAATCGATTGCTAAAAACAGTTACCAACTGATCAAAAAAATCGGCCCCGGCGTTTACTCGTTGATGGTGGCTGAAGCTCTACGTACTTGGGATCCAAACGGCTGGGAGCTTGAGTTCGAACTTCCAGGCGATAAGAAATTTGCAACCAACGCACCGATCGTACTTGTGAACAATCAACCGAGCATCGGCAATAAATTCTTACCGGCACCATTTACTTCCAATACGGATGGCACTGTGAACTTGCTGTTGGCCGAAGGCCGCCGCGTTCGCGAACATCTTTCTTCATTCTTGCATTTAAGAAACGGAACCGTCAGCCAGTCGGACCGTTTCACTTCCTATGAAATCACTGAATTCAAAGTCCGCTCTAAAAATCCGAGCCGTCCGATCACTTTCTTTGGCGATGGCGAGATCCTTTTTAAAGACGTGGCTGAATTATCCGTAAAATGCCTCCACAAAGGCCTTCCCGTCGTCGTGGGCTCTCCAGCATGGGAAAAGTAAAAATCTTGCTGACAGGTGGAACGGGCTTCCTTGGCAAACAAGTTTTGCCAAAGCTGCGTGAGTTTGCTGACGTCGATGTGATTTCGCGCTCGGCAAAGGCAGAGGTGCGCGGTGATCTGACTCGCTGGAACGCGGGCTTGGATCTCGAAGTTCTTAAAAAGAAAAACTACGATATCTTTATTCACCTAGCCGGTTTGTATGATCTTGGCGCCAGTCACATGGATGCTTTCCAGCAGAATGTGGTGGCAACGGGGACTGCTCTGAAAATCGCGCGGGAATTGCAAATCCCGGTTTTCATGAACGCAAGCTCGGTGGCGGCGGCGGTGAATTCGCCCCTGAAGGTGGTTCGTCCGTTTGATTTAAATTTTAGCCGCCCTTTTCCGGATCCTTACTCTGAAAGCAAGGCCCTGGGCGAGCAAATGATCCTGAATCAATCTCAGCATTTCAAACTGTGCATTAATATGCGCTTAGGTGTGCTTGTCGGTGATACGACCGATGGCAAGATCGAACGTATCGATGGACCATATCACGCGCCCCAAGCTCTGGAGCGAGTTCGTAAATTTATTGAAAGTTTTCCGGCGTCTTTCCCGTTGCCGGGTAAGAAACTGGGCCGTCTTCCACTGGTGCCGGTGGATAAAGCTGCCGAAGCCGTTGCAGGCTTTGCCAAGTGGTCGCAAGAGACGGAGGCTTTTGGTTATCAAAGTTTTCATGTCACTCCAAAAGAGGGTTTGATCGCTCGGGATTTATATCTCAAAACTCTGAAGCATCTTTTTATTCCACATCGTGGAATTACATTCGTGAATCGCGTGCCGAAGACCTTGCTGACAAAGGTATCGAAGTGGGCCGTGAAGTTCCCTGAAGAGCAATTGAATTATCTTTTGATGTTCCCGAAGTATGACTCGGCCTCGACCTGCGATGTACTTGGTGAAGGCTGGTGTCCTGAGTTTGACAGTTACGAAAAATCTTTCTGGCGAGGTTACAATGAGTACATTTCGAATCGCTGAGATTAGTTTCGGACGCTCTCACTGGGATGATTCTTTTAGCTATGAATATGCGGGACACCGTTTTGAAGTTCAGCGCTTTGGCGTGAATTTCTCGGTGGATCTTGTAAAAAAACTCATTCAAGACCTGCGCACGGATGTCGATGCTTTTGCCCTCAGCAGCCTGCCGCCGGTGATTAAACTCGACGAAAAAACCTACGTGCATCGCCAGTATCTTGAGATTATGGGGATGCCTAGCTCTGTGCCTTTGTGCGACGGTACAGGCCTTCGCGAAATTTCAAATCTGAATTCTATTATTAAGTTGATTGAATCCGGCAAAATCAGCCCGGAAGAAGGCGTCTTCTTCCCGGCGGCGATGCTCAGCACGGAACTCGAAGAGTTCTTGCGTAAGTCCTATCCTGGAAAAGTCTTCATCGGGGATGCGTACTCGATGCTGGGTTTGCCCTTGATGATTAAGGCTCCGGTACCGGGTTTGATGGCGTTCTCAAAGCTCGCGCTGAATGTGGCGAATTTTAAAGATCTGCGTAACAACACTCCGCTTGCGGAAACGCAGATTCAGAAAATGGGACGCTCGGTTTTGGCCTCACAAGTTGAAAAAGTTCAGTATGTGGCCAGCGACTATCCTTTCTTATTGCTCTTTGATTCCGCGGTGGAATTTGTTCGCGGAAAGGACCTGATTGTTTGGTCTCATCATCCGGCAGCGGAAAAAGAAGCGCAAAAATACGGTCCGCGCTCTGTGATTAATCTCTTCCCGGAAGAGTACAAGATGAGTCCGTATATGAATTACTCTGTCTTGGATGCGACCCTGCGCCTAGTGCACGGTAAGACGGCGCCATTGTCGGTGCCTGAGTGGGAACAGCTGATTAACCCACGCACAGAGGTCCGTCAGATGACTCGTCAGTACACGGTCAGTCATCGTACGTCGACGCAAGCGAAGATCTCTCATGGTATTAATCGTGTAAAAAATGTTTTATTGAAGAAAAAAGAACCGGACTTTGCGTTCGTGATTCATGCACTTTCCCATCGCGATTTATTGCGTATTCCAGGCTTGAATCTGCTTCATAATATGCCTAAGAAATTCAACGATCCTTTTGATCGTATTGTCTCAAAGGCTCCGCCGATTATTTACGGCAATATTCAGCATGTGATCAGTAAAGAAACAGGCCGCGAAGTAAATGGTTTGATCTATGGTCTTTTCTCGACGCCAAAGGTTTTGAAGGAAGAAGATCCCGAGGTCACCTACGCGAAAATCGAAAAGATCTGCTACGATGCCGCGAACCGTGGAGCAAAGATCATTGGTCTTGGAGCTTACACGAAAGTCGTGGGTGATGCGGGTGTGACGATCAATCGCAATTCGCCAATTCCTGTGACCACAGGCAACAGTCTTAGTGCGAGTGCGACGCTGTGGGCTTTAGCTGAAGTCGTTAAAAAAATGAACCTTGTTAAGAGCGACCCGAATACAGGCTTGGTCGACGGGATGGCCATGGTCATCGGTGCCACGGGTTCTATTGGCAAAGTGTCTGCAAAACTCTTGGCTTTGACGTTTAAGAAAGTGTGCTTGGTGGCGCCTCGCCAAAACCGTTTGGATGAGTTGGCTGCAGAGATTCGTCAACTAGCGCCACGCTGTGAAATCCTGACGGCGACGGATGCGAATGAACTGGCCGGTCAAGCAGATGCGCTGGTGACAGCCACATCGGCGTTTGATCAGAAGATCATTGATGTCATGAGATTAAAACCGGGCTGTGTGGTTTGTGACTGTTCTCGTCCGCTGGATTTTGATAAAGAAGACGCCAAGAAGCGCCCGGATGTTTTGATTATTGAATCCGGTGAAGTGCTTCTGCCGGGTCCGGCGCAAATCAACTGTGACTTGGGTCTTCCAGGTAAAGCGGTTTATGCGTGCTTAGCTGAAACGGCGTTACTTGCACTCGAAGGACAGTTTGAGTCTTTCACCATGGGCCGCGATATTGAGTGGAATAAAGTAAAGGGCATCTACAAAATGGCCCGTAAGCATGGCGTGGAACTCGCTGCTATTCAGGGCCATATGGGCATCGTCTCAGATAAAGAGATCGAGCTCACTCGATCTCTTGCACTTTCGCGCCTGCGCGCAAAAAGTTAGAATGAAAAATAGCCGATGAGTTTGCCTTTGCTGTTTGAAAGCGGCAGGGCAAAGATGTCTTCAAAATTTTGAGCAGCGCCGAAATCAATATAAAGATCTTTGATCAGTTTTTCTGGATTATTCCGATCGCAGAGACCGGGCTCGGTCCAATTTGCCCAAATGCTATAAAGCGGCTGAGAAAGTTCATCAGCGAGGGCCCTATAAAAAAGCGAATTTTGCTTTTGAGTATAGTTAAAGCGCATCTCAAAATACAGCTCGCGGCTGATGCGTTTGAAAGAGTCCAATGCGCCTGCATTGGTACAAATGATGCTTTTCATAAAATTCTCGCCAAAGAAATCTTTAGCTAGCATCTTTTTCGAAGCCATCACAGGCGCCGGAAATCTTTGATTCTGAAGATCAAAAGCAAGAGACGCTTTCAGAGTCAAGAAACGGTCGGTGCGGATTTTATTCAGAACTCCGAGGAACGCATAAAACTTGTCAGGACTGCTTTTATTTTCCAAGTAAGCTTGAGTGATTTGTTCCCCATCGACAACATCATTATAAGTCGTAAACGTCGCGGAAAGCCACAAAGACTCATGCATTAAGATCGCTGATTGCTCGGCCGTGCGCAGAGTATAGAACTCCGGCAAAAGGACCGTGGCTTTTTCTTGATCATTCGTTACGGCAAAAATAACTACTTGTTCTTGAGGGATCTTATACAAGCGTGAATATTCGCTCACAATTTCCTTACGAATTTCTAGATCGAGATCTCCTTGGAGGCGGTAGTACTGATGATAAGGCGAATTGTCGATGACATTAAGAATATCGCTCTTTGCAGCGGTGGAAAGAGGCAAAGAGACTATTTCACGAAGTAAAAGATCGAGACCCGGGATGTTCTGTGAAGCTTCTACCGGTTGACGGAGAGTCTTGCCGGTGGCGGAGTAGTAAGTAAGGTAAGAGCCATTAATACTGATACCACCGCCGCCATTTTGTACTTCACGGGCCGCGTAGCTTTGCAGTCCAAGCAGACATAGAAAAGTGGCAGTCAAAATCCATTTCATTCCGAAATTTCCTCCGTGAGTGAGAACATATTTAATGATAGGCAATAAACTTTATCTTTCCCCGGGATGCTTTCGAGCTCCTTTACCAGGCTTCTGCGAAATTCACGCAGTCTTTCTTTGGCATAGGCGAGCTGATTTGAGTTCATCGCAAAGACCATCGAAGAAAACTCGCGCTTCTCCACCGAATCGTGGTGAAGAGCTTCTTGAGCTTTCCCGAGCATCTGCGCATGAAATTTGCGGATGGTCTCTGAAGGAGTTTCTCGGGTTGTTGTCGAATCTGGCTCAGTCGCGATCCAGCGTGAACCTTCGCGCTTGAGGAATCCCATTTCTGTCAGCTGATGGATGCTTTTTTCAACAGCTTCTTCTGGCAATTGCAACTTATGGGCAAAGGCGGGAATAGAGTGCTCGAGGTTTTCAAGCAAAAGGAGTTCCAGAACGGCCAGGTGATGCCATTCGTTGAGCAAATCCATTTCGCCTTCTTTAAGCACGGGAGCCTCTATGAAACGAGCCTTCACGCGAATTTCTGCCGCGGCACGCACTACAGCGCTACGTGAATGTTCACTTTCAACCATGTCGATAAAAAGATGTTTCGTTGCTTCATCGAGCTCAAGGCGCTCCGCCAAAGCAGCGGCTTTCTTTTCGGAAAGACCGACTTTGCCATGCAGGATTTCGCTCAGGCGAGAAGAGGCAATGCCGATATCCCGCGAAAAGGCTCGCATGGAGTAGGCACGGTTTTTTTGTTGTCGCTTATAAAGTTCTTCTTTTAAAAAACGGCGGTAATCCATTAACACCTTTTTTGAAATGCAGTCTAAGACGTTGACCTAGCTTTGCTGTTCTCATTTCAGTTTGCAAAAAGTATTTTTGGATTCTGATCCATCACGATCCGTGAATAGCAACGCTCCCTCAGTAAATGAAGGAGCGTTGCTGAAAATAAAACTTAGTCTGGTTGAACTGGGTTGCTGTCGTCGCGAAGAGTGATTCTCAGTTGATTGACAGAGAGGTCAAAGCCGAAACCTTTTTGCACGTTGATAGAAAGTGCCAGAGCTAATTGAGGATTGCCCAATTTCACAGCTGTAATTGCACCAACGCCGCCAAGAATAGTCGCATGAGCTTGTCCAATCATATATTTGCCGAGCAATTCATCTGGATCGCAGTTAAACAGAGAAATCTCTCCGGACTGACCGTAGACTTTATATTTACCGATTGCGACGCCCGGTGAAAGCGGCAATGCATTCATGGTGAGCCACACAGGATAGTGAACTGTGTGCCCGAGGATGCTTACGCAGTTCATATTACCGGCAGCTTCGAATTTATATTTGCCGAAGAGAACTTTGAAACCTTTTGCTTCACCTTTGAAACCGATCTGACAAACCCAGAGAGGTCCGCCGGCCTCCGCTGCTTCTGCTTTGTGTGTGAAGCCAATACCACATGCAAGCGTTAGTGCGAGTACTAATAACTTCTTCATTGGAAAACCCTCCTTGTTAGGTTAAGGGAGAGCTTATTCCTTGTTTCGATTGTTTGCGAAGCTGTGTTGTTGAAAGTGCAATCAAACATTGAAACGCGATTTGCATTTCAGGATTCACGGAAAAATATTTCGGCGTGTGAACAACATCATCACATGCAATTCACACGCTCCTAAATTACTCCAAAATTTTAATGGTACCGGCTTTGCCATCCATACGAATGCGCATGCCCGTCTTCAAAGTCTTTGTCAGACCGGGAATGCTGACGATGGCAGGAATTGCCATTTCACGGGCGACGATGGCGGAGTGTGAAAGTAAACTTCCGCGTTCCACAAGCAACCCAGAAATGGCCGGGTAGAGTGGGACCCATCCTGGATCTGTTCTCGCTGTTACGAGAATTTCGCCGTTGAGATCCAGATTATCTGTTGGATTCAAAATCACTTTCACAGTTCCTTCGAGAACACCCGGGCAGCACGGTAATCCCTTCAGATCGCAGTCTTCGCCTTCAGCAATCGTCATTGAAACTTCCTCTTCTTTCACGAAAGGATTGTTCCAGTACACCGCTCCGCGAGTCATAATGCGTGGATCTGTGTCCTCTGTAAACTTCGCGTAATCCGCTTTGCGCAAATTTACAAAGGCCTGAAGATTGTAAGAGGGCAATGTTCCATTATAGATCCCGAAGACCTCTTCAATGGTGAGCCAGAAAATATCGCGACCGTTTTGAAGAGCGCCAAGATTCGCCAAATCTTCGCCGATATTTTGGAAGATCGTGCGGGCAATTCCATAAATACGTGTCCGAGCAAAACGGGTGTTTTCACGATTCTTCACGGCCTTGCGGGCGTGCTTGAGAACCCAGAAGTAAATCTTTTTACGCACTCCCGAGAGATGTTCTTCGACTTTCTTTTCAGAGGCCGCACGCAGAGATTTCTCACGAGAATCATCGTGGACTTCCACTTTGCCGGCCTTTAGGTAGTTTTTCAGGCAGACAAATAAGTAAGACGGGTCGGTTAGCAAATCAATTTCTTCGAGCTTCATCTCACTCATGCAGCGGAAACCGAAACGATCGAGATAGTCGAGAACCATATTATAGAAATTGCGGTGCTTCGATTGATTCAAGGCTTCGAGGCCATCTTTTGGATCTGTGGTTTCGATGATTCGCTTCAGATCCGCATCTTTGATCGCCTCCGCGGCTAAACGTAGCAAAGCTTTCGTCGGCTCCGCACTTTCAAGCCCGCCTTCACCCGCAAGCAAGTCATTCTGGATGGTCGAATCCAATTCTGACAACCACGTGGTCGTGAGCTTACGTAAAAGACCGAAGTGAACCATGCAAAGGAAATCATTGATGATCGGTGCTTTCCAACGGCCGAGCATATTGCGCTCGACATCCAAGTACACGCGGAGGAGCTGATCTCCGCGCATGCTTGCCAGCGGCATCGCACGGTACTTGTCGTAGTCGCGGTGGAAGGTCTTTAGGAAGTCATCCACCACCGTTTGGATCGTGAAGTGATACTTAATAAAGTTAAAGCCCGTCACCATTTTACGGAGTTTGCCCGTGAAAGTGTCCCAAGACGGATGGGGTTTAATACGATTTGCGATTTCATCCGTCAGGCCTTCAGAAACGCCCATCATGGTTTCCATGAACTCGCGGTTCTGTTTAAAGCCCGGAAGAACACCGACCAGTTTGTACCAGTTAAAGAGATTGTAATAAACGCGGCCATCGATACTTCCCAACATGTAGCTGAGATAAGAATCCATGTCCTTGATGATTTCATTCGGCACGCCCAAAACTTCACAGAACTGAACGTAAACGGCTTTATAGTTTCTGAGCGCGAAGCTAAAGCTCAACGGTGACGTCAAACCACCGTATGATTCGATGATATTGGAGTTGTCCCAAAGATTCGGATAACCAACCAGGTCTGATTTCAAGTTTGTCACAGGACGTGTTTGCAGAATATAAAACGTACCGTTTTCAATCGCCCACTCGATATCTTGTGGACGGTGATACTGTTCATGAATCAAATGACCGAGCTTATATAAACCACGCAGTTCTTTGTCATTTAAAGACGGTTGAAGGACGAGCTCTGCGGACACAGGATGCAAGCTGCAGTGGCCAGAGCTTGATTTCTTCATCATCTCTTTCTTTTCGATGATCTCAGATTTCACAAGATCACCGGTGTGCTGGTGCAACCAGTAAGAATCCGCATCCAGAGCGCCTGAGACAAGGCCTTCACCAACGCCATACACAGAGGACACTACATAGTTATCAAGCTTGCCGGTCACAGGATCGCAGGTAAACATCACACCGGATTTTTCCGGATCAATCATGCGTTGAAGAACCACTGAAACCGAAATCTTGTGCGGATCGATCTTGTTTTCTTTACGGTAAATAAGACCACGCTCAGAGAACGCTGAAGCCCAGCACTTTTTAATGTACCTTAAAATGTCTTCTTTGCCATTGACGTACAAGAAACTAGAGAGCTGGCCGGCAAAGGAGTGCGAAAGACCGTCTTCGTCCGCCGCCGAAGAGCGCACAGAAAAGATTTTATCAGCTCCCAGCATTTGCAACGCCTGATCGATGCTCGAAGACAGCATGGCGGTTGTATTGCTATCGGCGAAGAGTTTTTCAATTGCGGCTTCGGCCTCTTTGGCAGTGATATGGCCGTGAACGAACTTTTCTACCAACTGGTAAAGATCTTGATGGATGCCGGCACTCTTCACAAAATCTTGGAAGTAGCGACGGCCAAAAACCACCCACTCAGGCACGGGGATCCCGGCTTTCGTCATCAAGTACAGGTTAAAGCCCTTACCGCCGGATTCATTTTTGGCAAAGAAGTGCGTGGAGTTTTTCGTTACAAGCATCTTAAGCTCCCATCACAAAACAGATTAGAACGTAATGTAAAAGCAGATAAACCCCGGTGCCGTCACGGAAGATTTTAGCCATCTTCAATTGGGGATTCAGCGCATAGCCAACGCTCATTAAAGTATAAAGGACAGCCCCGGCAATCAGCCAATAAAAGCGCGAGTGATTGCTGAGCGCGACCCAAGAAAGGATAATGCCGATCAGAACCTGCGACCACGACAGCAACCAAGCACCTTTAGGATTAAAGATATTGCTATAGCTAGGAACATGCGGGCGTTCCTCGTTCGGTGCGAAGGTTTTACGGGCAAATTCAAACAAATTAAAGAAACACCAGTTCATCAAGAAGAAACAAACATCTGCGAATTGAATTTTTTGAGGATTGAAGTTCACGATCGCGGTGGCTGCGGAAACTCCTAAAAGAACGCTGACGAAGGTGTGAGTCACGGCATAAGTGGTCAAGTGAGGTCTCAGGATATCGCCGATAAAGAACTCTTCGTACATCAGCAAACTGTAACCAATGGCCATCACATGGATTAAGAACGGCCAGAAACCCAAGAAGGCTGCAAGGACCACTTCAAAAAGGATCATCCAGAAGAGGCCCTTTTTAACTTGCGGCACAGTCAGCACTCCGCGGGCCAGGGGGCGGGTGGGGTTTACTTTCAGATCCACTTCGTAGTCTTTGATTTCATCAAAGCAGCGCATACGAAAGAAAAAGCTCAGCATCAACATCAGCACGCAAATAAAACGGCCGGTGTCGAAGGTGTAGCTCGCGGCCTTCGACAAGTACAGGCCGTTTGCCAGAGTAAAAATGAAAATCATCGGAAGGTAACTTCCGGGACTAAAACGCTCTTTGATGAGAATCAGCCAGTTACGCAATGATCGCTCCCGGGTCTTTCAGTTGATCACGCAAAACTTTGTATTCCACTTTCGAGTGATGGCGAGGATCCATTGGAACCGCTTTGACGAACTTGATTTGATCTACCGGGATTTTGTTCTTGGCAAAAACACGGTTGATTTCTTTTTTTGCCGCTTCAAAATCAAAAGTCGCTTTGTCGATGTCAGCTTTCAGCTCCACACATGCATAAGTCGCTTGGCCGAGGGATTTGTCATCCATACCAAGGAACGCGCAACGATAAGCAAACGGCATACGCTTCAGCAAGACCTCGGCGCGAACCGGGAAGTAGTACTTACCACCACGCTCAATCGCGTTGTTCGTGCGGCCGACGATCCAAAGATCTTTCTTAGAGTCGATATAAGCCAAATCACCGGTTCTATGCCAAACGCGGTTTTGACCGTCCATAATTTTAGTGGTCTTAAACGCGTCGGTATTATTGTAATAATCACGGCAAACGTGGTCCCCCGTACAGATGAATTCACCCACTTCGCCATTGGGAACTTCGATTTGTGACCAAGAAGAGCCTTTGAGCTCAACCGGACCGTCTTTAATACGGATAAATTTGTAATCGATATCTTCGCTGATATGACCTACATTCACGCCTTCCTCGATGATCTCAGGATCCGCTGAAGGATTCTCTTTCAGCATGTCGCGGCCTTCGATGTGAGCCATCGGTTCTGCCTCTGTCGAACCGTACAGGATCCAAAGATCTGTTTGGGGTGCGATCTCATAGAAGTTCTTAACGTCATCTTTAGAAATCGGTGCGCCGCCTGTAACAACTCGGCGGAGCTTATCAAGTTTAATGCCGTTTTCTTTGCAGTAACGAGCTAAGCCCACAAGCATGCTCGGTGAAAGTGTCGTGCAATTGATGCCTTCATTGATAATCTGACAAGCCAAGATCGCCGAGTCGCGCTCGGAAGGGGCCGCCAAATCAACCGCTGGCAAGATCGTCGTCACACCGCTTGCCAAGTTGTTCAAACTGAAGATCGGAAATGCCGGCATGTCTTTGTCTTTCTCTGTGTAAGGAATGACGTGAGAAAGCGCGTGATGCTGAGCCGACAAGAAACGATGAGTGCGGTTGGCGCCTTTTGGCTTCCCTGTAGAACCAGTTGTGAAAGTAATCAAAGCTGTGAACTCACTTTCAACCGAGGCAATCGGCGAAGCCGTTGGTTTCAATAATTCAGGGAAGCGGTGAGTGCACTTGTCACCCGGGCCGTAGAGAACACGGATGGGCATTGATTTAAATTCTGGAACTTGATCGACGAGCGCAAAAGCCTGCTGGAAACTAATCATCGCTTTCGGGCCCACGCATTCGGCAGAAGCTCCCAAGTGGTGGCTGCGCGCCCAAGAATCCAAGAACACGGCAATCGCGCCGATACGCTGAACCGCGAACATCGCCGTGTACATATCAAGGCTCATCGGCAAGAAGATGATCACGCGATCACCTTTTTGAATACCGATATCCAGCAGTCCTTGGGCAAAAGAATTAATTCTGGCGGCAAAGTTTTTGTAAGAGATCTCATCGTGTTTAATCGGAGTTTTCGGTGAACCGTCCCATTGGGCCATGGATTCACGGTTGGCCCAGCGAAGAGCGACGCGGTCCGGGAACTCCCGCAAATGCTTTTCCATGTAGTTAATGACGTTGTTACGTTCATCACTTCCAGGGTAGTAACCGATTTTTTGATTGCTAGTGCTCACAGTGGCTCCTTCAGCGGAAATTTCAGAAATAATCTTCTCAGGGTGGCTCCAGAGGAGTCCGTGGCCCGTCGCAGGAATGGTTTTCATCTTCGCCTGTGGGTATTTACCCAGCACGGCAGTTTGGATCTCGTTACTAGAGATCTTATCAAGCTCTCCGTACAAAACGGTGAGTGGAACATCGGTGATGTCCGCTTCACGCCATGGGTTGTCTTGCATTTTGATTTTGTTGACGACCGTCTTTTGCCAAACCGTCCAGTCTTGAAAGTGATTGTGCAAAGTCTGAAAGTAAGGAAGGTCTTTCAGCGTATTTGGGTGAATCAGGTCACTGACAAAAGCGTCTTTAGCTTTTTTGTGGTTGGATTTAATCAAAGTATCGCCAAGGCCTGGCATTTTCAGCAAAGTCGTCGCGAGTCCCGAAAGTGTGCGCTCGGGTTTTACATAGGGAGCCACCAAAATTACTTTTTCGATGTGGTTTTTAAGCTCTTTTAGATTTTTCAAAATCAAATAAGAGCCCCACGAGTGGGCCACGATGATTTTCTTGTCACTTCCGCGAGTGACTTCTTGTTTCCAGCCATCGCTGTAAGCGTCGACCGCTTTGAATTGGAATTGTGAACCGATTTTGTCGCGTAAAATGTTCCAGTCGGCCGGAGAACCGGGGTTTCCGTGCAGGGCAATAATGGTTTTCATATTTTCGTCCCTTTGAATTTAAGCTTAAAGAAATCCAAGATCGTAGGGTTTGAGCGGTAAATGGTTTTCTCTGTTTTATTATTTTCCATTCCAGTGACGGCTCCGGCCTGGGCGATATCCGCGAGAACCTCTTTCGCGGCAAGAACCTCTTGCTTTGAGCCATGATAGATCGACTCAAGATAGTCGGTCTTTGCGGTTTTCACTTCGACCACCTTCAGAATCGCTCCGGCATCGAGCTTTGAAGTCATTTGGTGAATCGAAAAGCCGGAAGGTGTTTTTTCCAAGTGCGCCCAGAAGTCGCACATGAGTCCTCGTTGGTCTGGAAGCAGCCCATGGTGGATATTGATACAACCCAAGCGGGGAGTCGCCAAAAGTTTTTTCTTAAAGAACGTGCGAGTGCGCGCATTCAGAATCAAATCAATATTTTCGCGACGAAGAATCTCGAGAGCCTCTTCAGAGTTGAGATCATCAACGATAAAGAATTTTTTAGAATGACCCGTGTAGGCTGATTCTTTATGAGAAAGAAGATCGTTGAAGTAGTTTTTCAAAAGCTGCAGGCCCATGCGTGGGCCGGCGCCGGTCAGCACCAAGGCCAAACCTTGAAGAACCATTTTCCAATCGCGGTTGTCGATGATCATGCAGCCGACAATATGCGGAGCCTCAGCAAGTCCGCAGACAAGCTGATTGTAATTCTCCGGTACAAAAGTCACTCGCGACGTGACAAGAAGTGCACGCAAACTCATGAATCTGGTCTTTCTCCGAGATGCTTTTTCAAAATTCTCTCGTTAGAGTATTATAGGCAAGATCGTGGACTAGATCACTATGAAATTGCCTTATCTGACCTTAGAAAGGACACCCTTGTGGCTCAAGAGTATTTTTCGGATTTAAACTATACGTTGGCCAATGAAGACACCCGTGTTGAGTTCGACTTATTGCCAGAAAAAGTGTCCCGAGTTTTCAGTATCGCGGGATCGGGTGCGCGTTGCATGCCTCTCATTGCCAAACATCCGAAAGAACTCGACGTTGTTGATATGTCGGTGAGTCAGAATTATCTCTGTGAATTGCGTTTTGAGGCGATGAAAGTCCTGAGTTACGAAGAGTATCTCTTCCTGATGGGCTATCGTGGGGCGCTTCAGTCGAGTCCACAAGAAGGTGATGATCGTAAAGCGGTTTTCGAAAAAGTTCCGCTCAGCCCCGAGGCGAAAAAATACTGGAGTGAACGCAGTGCCGGCTGGGCCCCGCGCGGATTCATTTTGCTAGGACGTTGGGAATCTCACTTCCAAAAGTTGGGGTTTCTTTTCCGTGAAGTTCTTAAATGCGATTTCTCAAAAGTTTTTGAAGCTCAGTCTCTCGCGGAACAAGTTGAGTTGTATGAAAAGTACTGGCCTCACGTCCGTTGGAAGAGTTTCATTCGCGTGGCGGCCAGTGAATATGTATTTAATAAATTCCTCTACAAGGGCCACTTCAGCGGCCGCAGTGAGGCAAAAACCGAAGCGCGTGCTCCCTGGGAGTTTGTCACTCAGGAATTCGACCGTATTTTCCGGACGCAACTCGTTCGTAAAAACTATTTCATGCAGATTCTTTTCCTCGGAAAAATCGCCTACGAAGAGGGTCTTCCCCTCGAGGCACATCAGCATGTGTTTGAGCGAGTCAAAACGGCGCCGACAAAAGTGAATTACTTGCTCGGAAATCTGCTCGAGCATTTGCCGAAAAAGAACTACGATTTTATCTCGCTGTCGGACACGATTTCTTACCTTCCGCAAGAAGACGCCAATCAGATTTTACAGCGTCTGCACGCGGAAACGAAATCCGGATCACAGATGGTGATTCGTTCGTTCATGCGCGCGCCAACGGCTCCGGATTTGAAGGGCTGGCAGGACTGCCGAGATAAAGATTTATGGGCTCAGAAAATCGATGGAACAGGTGTCTATCAATTTCACATTTTCAAAAAGTCTTAGATTCCATTGTGGTCTGATTTCCATAGTGTCCACGGGAACATAGAGGCTGGGCTTTCGTAAGGAAGCGGAGTCCAGTTTTTCGTTGAAATACTGTTCAAAAAATCGGCAATTCATTTTCTCGTAGGGGGCGATGCGGTCCTGTTGTATAATATCCACAGGATGGTGTCTTATGAAAAAAGGAATTTTAAAGAGGCTCCTTTTCTTCTCGAGTCTACTTCTTTGTATTTCCAGTTTAAGCCTAGAAGCCTCCGCCAAAACAAAAAAAGAATCCGCAGGTCCTGAGAAATTAAATCTCAATGCCGTGAAGCAAGTGGTGAAGAGCCACCTCACTGAAGTGCAAAAGTGCTACACCGATTTGATCATCGAGGGCATGGCGACAAAGGGCAAAGTCACGGCTCAATGGGATATCGACGATAAAGGGGCTGTGCAAAATCTGACGATCAAGGACAATACCTCGAAAGATCAAGCTCTCGAAGGCTGTGTTACTGAGCGGGTCATCAATTGGACATTCCCTCCAGCCGAGGAAGGAAAGACCTTCCCCGTCACATATCCGTTTGTTTTCGGCAGCTAAAAAGTGCCAGGTCCTGTTTCTTGTTGCGGCGCACTGTTTAAAGGCCTCCGTACTTCTTGAAAAGTGAGTTTTTACTCCGTATTTTCTCCTCCTAATCGGAGGAAATTCCCATGTCACAATCCCGCGTGGTGCGCGCACCTACTGGTAATAAACTTGTTTGCAAAGGCTGGCTGCAAGAGGCTGCTTACCGCATGATCCAAAACAACTTGGACCCTGTGGTGGCTGAGCGTCCCGAAGATCTTGTTGTCTATGGCGGGATCGGTAAAGCAGCACGTAACTGGGAGAGCTTCGATAAAATTTTGGAAGCTTTGAAAACTCTCGAAAACAACGAAACGTTGCTGGTTCAATCCGGTAAGCCCATCGGTATTTTGAAAACGCACGAAGATGCTCCGCGTGTTTTGCTTGCGAACTCTAACCTCGTTCCGAAATGGGCGACGTGGGAAGTTTTCAATGAGCTCGATAAAAAAGGTCTCATGATGTACGGCCAAATGACGGCGGGCTCATGGATCTACATCGGCACTCAAGGCATCATCCAAGGTACGTACGAAACTTTCGTCGAAGCGGGTCGACAACATTTTGGCGGGAGCCTCAAAGGCCGCACGATCCTGACAGCGGGTTTGGGCGGTATGGGCGGAGCGCAACCTCTTGCGGGTGTGTTCGCCGGTGCCTGCGTGCTCGCGGTAGAGATCGATCCGACTCGTATTCAAAAACGTCTTGAAACAAAGTACATCGACGAAGTCGCAACGGACCTCGACGATGCATTGGCGAGAATCAAAAAATATACGGCGGCAGGCGAAGCAAAATCCATCGCCGTTCAAGGCAATATGGCGACCGTGATCTGGCAGCTGATCGAGAAAAACTACACTCCTGATCTGTTGACGGATCAAACGTCGGCGCACGATCCACTCGTGGGTTACATTCCTGAAGGTTACACTGTAGAAACCGCAGCAGAGTTCCGTAAGAAAGATCAAAAAGCTTATTTGGCAGCAGCTTACGCATCAATGGCAAAACACGTGCGTGGCATGCTGAAGATGAAAGACAAAGGCGCAATCACGTTTGACTACGGTAACAACCTCCGTGCCCGTGCGCAGGAAGCCGGGGTTGAAAATGCGTTTGACTATCCAGGCTTCGTTCCAGCTTACATCCGTCCACTTTTCTGTAAAGGCAGCGGTCCATTCCGCTGGGTGGCTTTGTCAGGCGATCCAAATGATATCAAAGTGACAGACCAAGCCATGCGCGAACTCTTTCCGCACAAGAAAGATCTTCTCCGTTGGCTGGATATGGCCGAAGAGCGCATTGCCTTCCAAGGTTTGCCGGCACGTATTTGCTGGCTCGAATACGGCGAGCGCGCAAAAGCGGGTCTCATGTTTAATAAACTCGTTGCTGAAGGCAAAGTGAAAGCGCCGATCGTGATCGGCCGTGACCACTTGGATTGTGGCTCTGTGGCAAGTCCAAACCGCGAAACTGAAGCGATGAAAGATGGCTCGGATGCTGTGAGTGACTGGGCCTTGCTGAACGCCATGGTGAACACGGCTTGCGGCGCGACTTGGGTGAGCTTGCATCACGGCGGTGGTGTGGGCATGGGTTACAGCCAGCATGCGGGACAAGTGATCGTTGCTGACGGAACCCCGGAAGCAGCGGCGCGCCTCGAGCGCGTCTTGACTGCCGATCCGGCAATGGGTGTTTTCCGTCACGTCGACGCCGGCTACGAAGACGCGGTTGCGGTGGCTCGCGAACGCGGTGTTAAGAGCCTTTGGGTTTAGTTCTTTTCTAAAATCTTTTTCGCCAGCGGCAAGAAGTCTTTTTCAGACTGAGGGCCCTGGCGATTTTTGAAATCTGCTCGCACCATCAAGAGCTTTTCCGGCTCGCCCATATATCTTAACTGTCTGAGTGCAAATCCTAGCAAATAGTCCATTTCAAGATTCGTACTTTCAGCTTTGACTGACTCCTGCCAAATTGCGTAGCTGGACGCGAGAGTTTTTGTTAGCTCTTCCGCGAGTCGCTGAGAAGGTGTGGGACCCGCCGGTGGATTGTCCTGCCCATGAGCTGTCGGATCCGCAGATGTTGAACTTGTGGAGCTTGTACAAGCCGCGAATACAAAAGATAAAATTAAAAGAATCAAGAGTTGTTTCATGGATTACTGCTCCTCGCTCATGGGGCGGATGGCGATTCCATCATAGGCTTCTAGAATAACAAGATCTTGCTTTTCATTGCGTTGATTAGGGACCGAGAATTCCGCAGTCATAGTTCTGTTATCTTCCGTATTCAAAGTCGTCCATTGATCCTGCGAGAGTGTTTTGAGCTTGTCGATATTAACAGTCAAAGATTCCATCAGGCGCGAGAGACGTGTGGGTTTTCCTTTAACGAGATTTGCAAAATCCAGTGAGGATTTGTAGCCCAAAATAAATGCGCGATCCTCCGCGCTGACATTTGCTGAGTCATTGAAAAAGAGAGGCTCTGTTTGCCAATAGATTTTAAGTAATTCAAGATACTCAGTCGTGTTGAGCCAATCGGATCTTCTCGGCGCACCGGTTTCATAGAGCGCCTGTTGAGTGATCTTAATCGCCAGCCCTCCGGTCATAATGTCGCAAGCAAAGCCGTTTTTATCAGATAAATCGATAGAGGCCTGAACTTGATTTGGTTTCGCAGCTTCGGTATTCAGAAGATCATGGTAGTAGTCCAAAACCTCCCAAGCAAAGGGGCGATCATAGTCGGGGCGTCCTGGAATACGGCTGTATTTTAGTTTCGTGTTTTCAAAGTCCACATGAACTGGGGTGAAACTAAAAGGATTATCAAAAATCATGTTCTGCAAAGATGCTTGGTTATGGGCCCAGGCATCCACCGTAAACTTCATTTTTGCTTTAAATGTTTTACCGTTTTCAGTGGATTCTTTGCAGAGCTTGGCCACAGAGTCTGGCCCTTGGTAATTCTCGATGTAGATTCGTGGCTTCAACGGCGCCATGTAATCGAGGAAGCGGATTAAGCGGTAGTGCCCATTCGGCATTTTCAGGGCGTACGCAGTAATGTGTCCGTCTTTATCGAGCTTCAATTGAACATTTTTTGAGTAAGGGGCGATTTCAGCGAGCTTCTGCCAGTCCGTTGTCGCAACCGCGAATGCAGCCGTAGTAAAAAAAAGCAGGGCGATTGAATATTTTTTCAAAGCATTCTTAGAGGATATTCTTAACATAGCGGTTCTAGTCCTCAGCTCCCACGTATGAGAGATGAGAATCCTTTTTCAAAGAGATAGAGTCATTCTGACTTCGTTTTTGTTTATCCTACTTAAATTAGCAATGTTTATGCCACGAAGTCACAGCAAGTTACGATTCAGCTGGGCCTGCATCGTGAGGGTGTCTCCATGGTCATTCGTCAATCGGAGAGCGACATTCACCGGGGCCAAGCAAGCCTCCATGTAAGTCATTTTGTAGGTCAAACGAGCGACACTCATGTCAGGTTTCATAGTTAGAGCCATGTGATCCGGGAACAGCCCTTGATCTGTCTGCCATTGCAAGTACGTCGAATTGATTTCAACCAAAACCGGAGGCTGCTCAAAGAATGGCATGGCCGCGCGAGTATCGAAATCCAAAGTCCAAACAATGTTTTCTTTCAAAAGCTCCAGTGGCACATCAGCGCGTTGAAGAAGATCCAGAACGCGGCGAGTGTCATTCAAGCTAACACGGTCTTCATGGACTGCGGCCGCAACAGCCGCTTCATTCACGCGCTGAAGAAATTGCTCAACACGTTTGCGGTACAGACGGCAGCTCGTCGGAGTGCCGGTTTCGCCGACAACTTGGGCGGTTTGACCAATCAAACCACCCACGATGTTTTCTGCCATGGCCTGCGCCCCCAATAAGATACTCAGCATGAAAAGAATTGCTTTCATCGCCGTCGTCCTCTTACTTGCCAAAGCCCATGATGCCAGAGAATGCGACCGGAGTTGTTACGTCCACGCGTTCTTCAGACACATGATCATTGGTTGAAATGTAGGTATCCGTTTTCGAGCTGCCACCGAAAGTGGCCGAAGCGATATCCAAAATAACCGCGCCAGCCTGACAGTAAGGATGAGCACACTTACGAAGGCCATCGGCCGCCGTCGAAGCTCCATTCTTACCTGGAGTTCCGGACTCAACCGGTGCCATCGGCACACCAAACTTTGCCAAAGCAATTCCATCGAGAACTTCTTGCATCAAACGTTGTTTGATCTGCAAAGCGGTTTCAGTCTTTGCCTGATCGCAAACGCGGGAGTCATCACACTTCATTTCAAGACTGAACCAGCCGGTCGATTCCGCTGTTTCAATCAACGAAGAAGAGGTGCTGGTTTTAAAGAATCCACCGGAAGACGAGCTCTCGCGGATTTTTCTTGCTAAAGCACCGCGATTATAACGAGCCACATAAGTGTAGTTCGCGCCGACTTCATATTTGTAAGACACATTCGGAGTCACGAGGCCTGCAAGGTCGCTGGCACGAATACGCTCCGGCATTTCTTTGGTGAAGGGATCACGAAGCGGACAGGCGCCAAAAAGACTCAAGTCCAAACGAGCTGAGAAGCTGCCGGAGCCGATATTGTTGGCATCTGCCACAGGCAAATCCTGATTGAATGCAACACGCATATCGGGATCCTGATCAGGCTTCTGATTCCATTTAAGTTTAAGCTCTTTCAATGAAACAGGAACGATGTTCACACCAAGTCCGTCATTGTATTGACGGAATTTTTGCAAGTTCGCATCCACGGCCATGTCGAAATTGATTTCAACAGAGGCCCCAAGCGTGTTTGAAAGATCACCGTATTCAGACAGAAGCTGTTTTCTTCTTTTATAGAGATCCGTCAGCACAGCGTCTTCGATTTTACCTTTGATCGCGGTTTGAATTTGTTTATTGATCTCACCCAAAGATTTATTCAGCGTGCGTACTTCTTGGCAACGATCTAAGTTCCCGCTGGTACGACCTGTAACCGTCTCCGTGCCTTGGGCTGGCGGCAGAACAAAAATTGTTTTGCAGTCAGAGCTCATAAAGAAGCCCTGGCTATTGCCGGGAACGCGAACGTCCTTTGCAACCTCACAAGTGGTTGAGAACTGAGGCCCTGCCGCCATGGCTGAGCCGGAAAGCAAAATTGAAAAGAGAGCCCAGTGTTTCATAGATTTAGATCCTTATTGATATAGGCCTTTGCCAGTGCCTTCATTTCAGAGCTATCCGGCGCAGGGTTTTGAAGGGTTTTAAAATTTTCTAAAAGCCAAAGCAGAGTTGCCGGTCGGGTGGGGCCCAAATACTTCGGACCACGGAGGCCTAAGATGTAAGCCTCCGCCAGTTCGTAGGCGTGAGGATCCGATTCTTTCCAAGCAAGTGCTGCGGTTTCGCTTTTCCAGGTCGCGTAAGTTTGACTTAAAAGACCTGCGTTGTAGTCAATATCGTCAGACGATACCGGAGGAACGGGAGCTGCCGGCGAAGAAGTGTCTTTGCCGGGTTGAGCACAGGCAGTAAAAATCAAGCAAAGCACTAGAAGTTGCGAAAGCGTTTTCATATTAGTCCTTGAAGTTTGAATAAACAGGATCGCTGCCGACAGTCAGGTTCTGCTTGACGGTCGCGGCCGCTGGCTTTGTGAATTCGGTGTTCTGCATCCAGTTGTCAGTGACTTCCGTAGAACGAACCGCTGCTTTTTGCGTCGGGCTTAATCCTTTGGCGTCCATTTTCACAGACGCCAAAAACTTCTGCAGGCGGGAAGGGGATTTCAAAATCTCTTCACCGGTTACTTTCGTGCGAGCAATCACACCCAAAGTCACTGCTTCAGCAAGCTCATTCTGTTTTTGGCTTAAGCGTGCGTCCACAACTTGGGGCTGCAATCTCCAGAAAGATTGAAAGATGGAAGTGAACTGATCCAGCGCCAACCACGTTTCTTTCGCAGGCATGCCCGGTTCGAATTCCGCCGTGCGAGTGACACTGAAAACAAGCTTTCCTTGCATCAGGTCGCAGGCAAATGCATTCATGTTAGAAAGATCCATACGCAAAACACCATCGGCAGATTGCTGCAATTGAGCATTCATGATCTCTTCGTAGTAGTCCGTGAGCAAACGGCCTTTGGACTTTGAAATCGCATCGACGTCATTGATAGACCAAACGGCCCCTTTTTTATCGAAGGTGATCTTTGCTGGGCCGATCGTCACAGGGTTTTCAAAGCTGTTCATATCCGGGCCAAAAAGAGGCTTATTGTTTGTGATCAACGGATTGGTTTGAACTACAAGTTGGGCCTTAAATTTTTTATCGAGGAAGACCGCGTTTTGGCAAAGGTCATTCGTATCTTTGCCGTCGGCTTCGACAGTTAGAACCGGTCTTTTAGCAGCTAAAAAAGTATTAAAACCCAAGAAGCGATACTGTCCGCTCGGAAGTTTCACGACGTCCGCCTTGATGTAGCCGCCGCTATCCAGTGTCATCGTTTCTTTTTTCAAGTTCGGAGCAAGGTCGATCAGGTTTTGCCAGTCGGTCGCAAAAGCGGCCGAGCTGACAAGGAATGTTGAAATAATAAGAGTGGTTTTCATTCTAAGCTCCGTTCATTAGTACACAAAGGTTGAAGAGTGCAGAACAGTGCTTGTTTGGTTTGTCTCAAACAAGATTTGTTCTTCGATGTAAGAGTTATCCGCTTGGTTTTGCGCCAATTGGCTGACACCGTCGCGGTCCATTTGCACGATGATTGGCTGCGTACTGCAGCTCGAGCTTGCGCCGATACCCAAGAAGCCAGAGTTGCTGTGGCAAACACGGCGTTGGCCAACAACCACGTCCTCAGATCCATTCGCAACTTCTTTCGCGCGAGGGGCCGGGTCGTCCGAGAAGATACCCATTTGCTTTAACTTGTCTTCGGCGCGTTCAAAGTAGTTTTTGATCACTTTAGCAACCAAGGCAGAAACCGGACTGACTTCGCCGTCTTCAGTGTTTGTCATCAGGCTCATCAAGTCATACTCTTTACCTTTGTCATCTAAAGAGATGTTGATGCTGCCTTCAAGACCGCCGGTGATAACATCTTCAGTGAATTCGCGGCGCTGGAATTTGCCTTTTTGAATCACGCTGCTGATATTTCTGAGGAAGTCCGCTGTTTTGATTTTCGCATCAACGAAAAGCTTGATACCGGTTTGCACTTTCACATTGTAGTACATGTTAATCGCCACCGACTGAGAGATGATGTCGTTGATGTTGGCTGTTTTTTGTCTATTGCGGCAGTAAACCGAGGTTGAGATGTCTACGATCCCGCTCAAGCCGCCACCCATTGAAACGTAAGTCGCGTTGGGATCTTCTGATGCCACATTTGTTGAGGCGGGTTTGTAACCAGGGAAGTTCACTTTCAAAACCGCGCGGCCCGCGTAGCTACCGGCATCTGGATTAGAAATAACCAGCGTTGAATCAGCAAGCTGCGCCGGCATAAAACGAACCGGATAAGTTGCGCCGGTGTTTTGACCTGGAACAAGGTTCGCCGTTTGGAAAGCAAGCACACTGTTCATCACATTGTTAGCCAGAGAATACTTTACGCGAACCGCAGCCATGTCGTCATAAGGCTTAAAGATACCGCGAATTTCTTTTTTGTATTTGTCGATCTGAAGGCGGGCTTCTTTAATCTGAGCTTCAAGAGCTTTTTGTTGTTCGGCGTTGGCATTACCGAGCTTAGCGACAGCCGCTTCAACTTGGTTTTCGAGGCTTGTGATTTTAGAGCGATAGTTCGCAAGCGAAGCGGATTGTTGATCCAGAGCCGTACAGAAACCATTGTCAGAGCCTGCAAGCATTACTGGGGCAGAGATAATCGCCGAGATCTGCTGTGGTGGCAAAATGAAAGCCGTGCTGCAGTCCTTACTGAAGTACACTTGTGATTTGCTAAGACCTTGCGGAACATTGATGTCACAAGCTTTTTCAGTTTTAAGAACCGCGAACTGACCTTCTTCAGGACCGGCATAAGCTTTTGGCATTGTAGACAATGCGATGGCCGTGCCTAAAATTAGTTTTTTCATGTAGTATTCTCCTTAAAGTATTTTTAAGTTTTAGTTATAAAGTAGATGCATCCAGGATTTGATTTTGTGTTTGACTGGATGGCCGTTGACTTCGTTTTCGCGTTCGGTACCGCAGATGATCCATTTCTTCGCGATCTTCTTGGCTCTTTGCATTTCGCTGCTGTAGCCGACCTCAATATATTCCAGCTTTTTCAAATCAGAGGTCTTTACGAATTCCACAGCCCAGCGCTCATCGTGGCCAGTGGCTTGATCGTAATTAGTGTCTTGGAATTTATAGTGAAGCATGCGAGCGTTTTGCATTTCGATCTGGCGGGTCTTTGAGCTTTTAAACTCAGGAACATAGAACGGAATATATCTTTCAAAACCGTCTTTATCGACGATGAGCATGTCAGCGACGATGTTCTCGCGATTTTCTTCTTCGCCGCCGTTCATGTTACAAGTTTGAATTTCCACGTAACAGCTGCCGAGTTGATAGCGGCCCTGCATCTCTTGCAGGAATTCAATCATACGGCGGTCTTTTTGATCAGCCAGTGCGTGGGCCGGGCAGTTTCCGAGTCCGGCCAGGCTTTGCTGACTTAATAGAAGCACGAGAGTGCCTATCATTCTTTTCATGAGTCCCCCTATTCAAAGTTGACGGGAGCCCACTAAAGCAAGGCCGATACCACAGGTTTCGGACCTCAGATCGAATTAAACTGTCCGGGACTCCGGCGGATTCCGGAATCTAGGACGGACAAGTCTTAAATTTTGGAAAGTGCCAGGTCCTCTTTCTGGGAACATGGCGACAAGAAACAGGGCCTGGCACCTGATTAGCGGCAGAGGCAGGCCATCTCGCGGCAAGAAAGGGTTTTGCCACCGGGATTGAAAATTTGGAACTCAAACACCTTGTCGTTAATCTTTGTCAGAACCATGCTCGTGCCGTCCTTCAAAGTCTTGGTGTCTTTTGTTTCATGATAAATGATCGTGCCTTGGCTGATCAGGGACTGAACAAACTCAGGCTTTGGATTGTAAGTCTGCTCCGGCTTCAGATCGATACGTTCAGGCAAGCCATCCGCATCCATTTTATAGTAACGAAGTTCACGGGCGTTTTTATGATTCGTATTATCCGCAATGATCATGTGCAAGCGGCGCTGGCTGCCATCGGGGAGCTGAATGTGAGTGTTCTCAAGCTGAAACTGGCTTTTCACCACCGGGTTGGTTTTCTCAAGCTCACTCACGAGATCATCCGGAGTCGCACTTTTACCAAGCTCCGGCCCCATACAGGCCGTGGCCTTTTCTTGAAACCCAGCCTGGGATCCTGCGGTTGATTGCGAATCTTCCAGTTGAACAGCCGTCGGAGAAGACGGGTGAGTTTCTAATTTGAGAGCCTCCGGCTTTTCAGTCGTTGGAATGACTTCCTCTTGTCTCTGCTGCTCTTTCAACTTTTCTTGAAAGAGAATGTGCAGAAAGAAGTGGTCCACCGCAAGGCCTACGAAAAAGAGAGTCACTATAATGAGGCCCCAGCGGATTTGCTTATTTTTATCCATAGTTTTAGTCTGCCTGTTTCAAATCTGGTTTCCAAATATCCCAGCTTTGGCAAGCTTGTGCGCGTTGTGAAGGACCAGCCAGGGAACCCCAGCGGTATTCCACGTCGTCCATCGGGTTGTTTGAAAAACGACCAGCGAAGATTCTGCGTTTCACTTCAGCAAGATCGATTTTCTTACCCGGAGCATACTCAATAGCACACCAAGAGGAGCCATCTAATTGAGAGGCTTGCATTCTATCCGTCTCTTCCTTTGCCGAAAGCTGAATAAATGGGAATACCTTATTCAACTGAATTTTCATATCGTCGGTCAAAGCATTTTCATGTCCACTTTTAAGGATATCCTTATACGCGCGGCGAAGGGCCGCAATATCATCGAATAAACGGTGGTCGCGGTTCGGCGTCGAGTAAGTATCGTAATTGCTAAAATCCATACAAGCGCCTTCAGGCATGCTACGGAGGAAATTAACTCCATCGTTCACTGAAGTAATGCGGTTTTTAGTCGCTTCGCACACTGTCTGAGAAAGACGACGCATCATTTGATCTTCGGTCTCTTCACGCAGTGCAAGTTTCTTTTGAACGGTCTTCTGCCACACGTCTAATGGAATCGCGAATTGCTCTTCGCTGTAGCCGGGAACTTGCCACGCCGGAAGATTGATGAACTCAATCGGTCTCCAGTAACGGAAGCCCGCTTCGCTTTCAGGCGTGAAGTTGCCTTCGAAAACCCACGCAGGGTTTGGCCAAGAAACGCGCTCTTGCAAACCGAAGCCGGACTGACGGCCTACGGTCGAGTTAAAGATCAAATGTGGAACGCCGATCGCCTGGATTTCTTTAATCGTCCAAGAGTGGTGATTGACTTCCGTCGTGCGGATTAAGCCGCCGGAATGAATGGTATCACGACTAATCGCCACTGGATAAGTATCGTTCGGCAAAGAGTGCGTACTCACGATATTGAAAACATACACGAGGTAATTTTTCAAACGGCGAAGCTCGTCGGAATATTTATCCCAGCGTTGCATTTTGTTGGTGATCAGCGAGCGCTTGCGAGTTGTCGGGTCCTGAAAGGCAAAAGGAAGTTTGTTCTCGTAAGAGTAAATTAAGCGCATCGAGTACACGGTGTCAGCGCAATCTGCGCGGAGTCCATAGTATGGATTTGCCTGGCCGTTTGGGAGCGTCTGACGAGCGAAGAAATCGGCAGTCCAGTTCTTAGCAACCCACTCTGCGTAGCCTTTTTCCCATTGGTCATTCCATTCATTCACTGCAGTCCACACTTCAGCTTTTGCACTAGGGGCAAAGATTGCCATGGACAATAGAACGGAAGTAAAAAGGTTTTTGATTTTCATAAGCTGCTCCTTTGGCAGAGTACTTAATTACTTGTTCGAGTCCTTGTCCACTGTGATTTTACTTGAGCCATTTTTGAGTCTTGACTGAGATTCCTGATCGAAGCAAAGACTCGGTAAACTCTTTGGTCCGGGCAGTTAAAAAACCGTTAAGAAATTCAAAATTTCAAACGATAATACCTGCATGTGGACTAAAGCGGGTTTTGTATTACTTTTCATCCTTTGTCTTGTTCTCCAGTTTCTCTACTGGAGCTAAATCACTTATTTTCCGGGACAATAATCATTTATAACAAGGACTATGCCAGGCCCCTAGGGGCTCAGCGGCTCCTGAATGCATCTCAGGTTGGGTGAAAAAGGGCGGGCGCATTTACGCTCTTCGCTGTTCAGGGGGTCGACATGGGGACGAATGTGTTCCGAATGGGCTAGGTGCTGTCCCATTTTGATACACTCTCGCGAGGGCCTCTTTCATACTGGAGTTATCAGCGGAGTGCAGCTTGAATCTTCGGAATGCGGCGATCATCTTTGTTTTTTCATTTTTGGCGTTGGCTCTTTTTCTCGATCGGCCTTCGCGCCTGATTTTCGATGAGCAGTTTTATGTCCCTGCCGCTCGCAGCATTCATGAAACGGGCAAAGATCCAAATTTTCAGCATCCACCAGTCGCAAAAGAACTCGTGGCCGTGAGTATGGCTGCGGTTGGCGACACGTCCTGGGGCTGGCGCCTTGCGAGTGTTGTGATGGGAGCTGCCACGCTGGTCGCGGTCTATTACTTGGTTTTATTATTTGCGAGTCCGTTGAGCGCTTGGGTCGCGGTGTTGTTGGTTTTCACGAATGGGCTTTTCTTTACTCTGTCGCGCCTCGCTCTGCTGGAGATTTTCACCTTCGGTCTTAGCTTTATTGCGTTCACTTTTTTCATGTACCGTATCTATGGCAAAAAGATTTCTGCAATCCAGGCACTAATGATACCAGGAGCACTATTCGGACTCGCCCTCGCAGCGAAGTGGTCGGCGTTGGTGCCAATCGTCCTCTGCGTTGGCGGGGGAGTGTGGCTGAGAAGGTTCAGTCTTTCGCAGTGGGGATTTTTTGCTCTGTGTGTAGTGCTCTATTACTTTGCGCCGTTCTTGTTGCTGAAATCAGACATGTCGGTGTGGAGTCAGCATCAGGCCATGTGGGCTTTCCATTACCCCGAGGTTTACCAGAGCGACATCATGGAGCGTACATCGCAGTGGTGGGAATGGACTTTCGACACGCACCCGATGTGGCTCGCGGTTTTGCCGAATGAAGCCCACGAGTCTGGAAAATTCTTGGGTGTCATGATTTTCGGAAATCCGTTTGTAATTTGGACGGGCTGGCTCGGTGTGGCCGCCTGTGTTTTCGTGGCTGCGAAAAATCGTTTCAAACTCAATAGTGTGAATGCATGGTTGCCAGCAATGGCAGTCGCACCATGGCTGGTATGGGCGATCGCTGCAAGGCCAGTGACTTATTACTATTATTTCTTACCGACCTCTGTATTCCTCGCGCTGGCACTGGTTGCTGGTGTTGACGTTTTCGTCAAACGAGGAGTGCTCACGAATAAAAAAGCCCAGAGCTTTTTAGTTCTCTGGGCAGGATTGTCTTTGATTTATTTCTTATACCACTGGCCTCTCATGACGGGCCAAGAATTCTCAGCGGACCAATTCCAAAAATGGTATCCCTACCTAGGATTCTAAAAACAGCCCTGTGGCCGTAAACTATTTCTTTGTTGATCAGATCCGTGGACTTCGCTATCTTTTTTTGCGGTAGATAGTGAGGAGGCCAGATGAAAGATCAGCTTTGGATTGAACCGGTTGGTGGGGTTATTATTGCGCGAATGCGCGGAGTTCCGACGGAGGCTCTCCTCAAGGAATGCCAGGAGCGAATTCTCAATCTCGTCAAGGACACGGAACAGGGTTTGATCCTCCATGACTGCCTTGAAATGGAAACTCCCCAAGTCGAAGTGCCTATTGCCCAGTGGAAATTGGATGAGCAGGTCTCATCAGTTCACCTACGTCGTGCAGTGGTCGTTCCAAATACGCGCTTAGCTTATCTGGCTCGGCTTGCCTTTGGCGAAGGTGACGTCAAAGTATTTTACAATGATATGGCAGCGGCTCTTGCTTGGTTAAAAAACGGGGAACCATCACCAGAGACGTTGAAAGGTCTTTCTCCGAAGGAAAATCTAGGCACAGTAAGGCACTAGGGGATCTAAATCACTTTTAAACTAGCTTAAATAATTTTAGAAATGCGCTGACTTAAAAAAATCAGCGCATTTTTTATTTCGCGGGGATCCGCAATTACATCTGACGTTGGCGTTTTTCCACAGCCAAAGCCGCTTCACGAACCGCTTCGCTCAGAGTCGGGTGGGCGTGGAAGGATCTTGCGAGATCTTCGCTGCTGCCGCCGAATTCCATGCACACAACGACTTCATGAATCAGCTCAGAAACGCCTGGGCCCACTAAGTGCGCGCCCAAAATTCTGTCGGTGCGTTTGTCAGCGATGATTTTCACGAAACCTTCGGTGAAACCTTTCGCGCGGGCGCGACCGTTTGCCAAGAATGGGAATTTACCAACAGCGTATTCGATGCCTTGAGCTTTGCATTGCTCTTCAGTCAAACCGACAGAAGCGATTTCAGGATGAGTGTAGATGATACCTGGAACCGTGTCGTAGTTCACGTGACCCGCTTTGCCAGCAAGCATTTCGGCAAGGGCAACGCCTTCTTCTTCTGCTTTGTGGGCAAGCATCGGGCCGGCAACAACGTCACCGATGGCGAAGATGCCTGGAACGGTTGTTTGGTAATGCTTATCAATCACGATGCGGCCTTGTGGATCTTTTTGGATGCCAACTTCTTCGCAACCAAGACCTGTCGAGAAGGCCTTACGGCCCGTCGCTACAAGCACCACGTCTGTGGTCATTGTTTGTGATTTACCGTCAGCCAAAGCTTCGTAAGTCACTTCAACGCCTTTGTCAGAAGATTTTGAGCCCGTGACTTTTGTCGAAAGCAAGAATTTCACGCCCTCTTTTTCCATGTTCTTCTTAAGAACGCTCATGCAATCTTGGTCCATCGCACCGCCGAGACGATCTGCGTACTCGATCACTGTCACTTCAGAACCGAGGCGTTGCCATACAGAACCAAGCTCAAGCCCGATCACGCCGCCACCGACAACGATCATCGTCTTTGGAACTTTTGAAAGAGCCAAGGCGCCGGTGTTAGAAACAATTTTCTGCTCGTCGAATTTCAAGAATGGCAATTCCACAGGAACAGAACCTGTGGCGATCATGATGAATTTTGTTGTGAGGACTTGCTTTGAACCATCCGCCGCTGTCACTTCAACAGAACCGGCCTTCAAGATTTTACCGAAGCCTTGGAAAGAGGTGATCTTGTTTTTCTTAAACAAGAAAGCGATACCTTCGGTGTTTTGTTTTACCACTTTGTCTTTACGAGCCATCATCGTCGGCAAATCAAGTTCCACTTTGCTGAGCTTGATACCGTGGCCAGCGAAATCGTGCTGAGCAGCTTCATAGTGCTCAGAGCTTTCAAGCAACGCTTTAGAAGGGATGCAACCGACGTTCAAGCATGTGCCGCCGAAGGTTTTGTCTTTTTCGATCACTGCTACTTTGAATCCCAACTGTGCAGCACGGATAGCACCGACATAGCCACCAGGACCAGAACCGATAACGACAAGATCAAATTGAGTAGAGTCCGACATAAGTAGTTCCCTTTTTAGAGTGAAGATTACCTTTCCGGTATACGCTATTTGCACCCCTTTGGCACGCGGGAAGCTTCGCATTACAGACTTGTGGGGAGACGGGTTTTTCGGCCTCGACGGGACCTAGGCCTCAACTCAAATCCTGTTCCCAAGCCCACAGGCTCTTGTTAGACTTTTGAGTGTGCAAAAACTGATTTCTTACAATGCAAATGACAAGGCTTCCTTCTCTTTGGAGGCTGATATTCACCTCACGGGCCCAGAGCTTGTGCTCGAGTTTAGTTTGAAAGACCCTCAAGGGCTCTTCGAACTGCCTAAAACGACGGCTGCGTGGAGCCGATCGCAAGTGGCGCGCCAAGACGGGCTCTGGCAAGCGACCTGTTTTGAGGCTTTTTTGCAACCCTCAGGGCAGGCGAAGTACTACGAATTCAACTTTGCTCTGAATCCGGCATGGAATGGCTATGAGTTTACCGCTTATCGCGAGCCGCAGCCTCCCAAGGCCACAGCGGATTTTGTTTTGAAAGCGATGAGCTGGAACTCTGAGCAAAAACACTTGATCGTGCGCTTTGAAAACAAAAGTGGTGCGACGAAATTCCAAGCGGGCCTCACTGCGATCTTGCAAGAAAAGTCTGGCATTAAACATTACTATGCAGTCGCGCACAAAGGACCGAAACCGGATTTCCATCTATCTGAAAGCTTTATTCTGCAACGAGGATCATAACAATGAAAATGGGTTTGGAAGTTCTCTTAGAGGACAAAAAGGTAGTTCAAAGTCTCAAGAAAAAACGCGTGGCGCTTGTTTGCCATCCGGCGAGTGTCGACAGTAAACTTCGCCACAGCTTTGATGTGCTTCACCAAAAGATCGGTCTTGCTTCGGCGTTTGGTCCTCAGCACGGCGTGAAGGGCGAAAAACAAGACAACATGATTGAGAGCTCGGACTTCTTACACCCGGAGTACAAGATTCCGGTGTTTTCACTGTACGGCGAAGTGCGCATGCCCAGTCCAAAGATGATGGAAACTTTCGACGTCGTCCTTTTTGATCTGCAGGATCTTGGCTGCCGTATTTACACCTTCATCACGACCTTGCTTTATGTGATGCAAGAATGTGCGAAGTACAAAAAGCAAATCATCGTTCTGGATCGCCCGAATCCTGCGGGGCGCCCGATTGAGGGTTATTCTTTGCGCCCGGGCTGGGAATCTTTCGTCGGCGCTGCGGAGTTTCCGATGCGCCATGGTCTTACTTGTGGCGAAATGGCTTTATATTACAAAGATCGGTTCAATCTCGATGTGGATTTAAAGATCATCAAAATGAAAGGCTATAGCCCAGATAAGAAACCGGGCTTTGGCTGGCCGATGGATCGCTCGTGGGTGAATCCGTCACCGAATGCGCCGACTTTGAATATGGCACGCGCTTACCCGGGCACTGTGATGATCGAAGGCACCACCTTAAGCGAAGGCCGCGGAACCACGCGTGCTCTCGAACAAGTCGGTGCCAGTGATGTGGACTATGCAGCAGTGTTAAAGCTCATGCAGAAGAAAGCTCCGCAATGGCTCAAGGGGGTTGTGCTTCGTGAATGTTATTTTGAGCCGACTTTCCATAAGCACGAGAAAAAACTCTGTCATGGTTTCATGTTTCATACGGATTTACCGGAGTACAAACATGAGCAGTTCAAGCCTTACCGAATAATCGCATTGATGATGAAGTGCATTCGTGAGCTTTATCCGAAGTACAATCTCTATCGTGATTTTGCTTACGAATACACTGTCGGGAAGCTTGCTTTTGACGTGATTAACGGTGGTCCCGAGCTGCGTGAATGGATCGAGAATCCCAACGCAAAACCGGCAGACCTTGATAAGGCTCTAAAAAAAGACGAGCAGGCGTGGGCGAAGACCCGCAAAAAGTATTTACTGTACTAGGAGTTTGAAATGCTTCGTTTGATTTTGCTTCTTTCGCTTTTAAGTCCCGTCGTGCACGCGCAGGAAGAAAAACGTGTCATTGCAGAAACACGCCAAGAACAAGACCAAATCCAGCGTGAACGAGAGCGCGGCATGCACCTGCGCCCCCAGTTGGGAAATTCATGGCCGGCTCAGGAAAATGGCCCTGGATTTTATCCAACCCAAAGCCGTCTGACAGGTTCTGGTGGATTCATGAAGAACTCGGAACCGGGAATGAATTTTACCAATGATCTTCGCTGGTCCTTTGGGTGTTCTGGCGCGGGAGTTGTGGGCGAGATCCCGGCGAAGTTTAAAAATGTTACCTGGAGAATCAAAGGAAAGGCGCCAACCACGAATATCGATAAGGGCATCACACAAACGGACCAAGGCGGTCTCGCGGTTGTCGTGATCAATTCAAACCTTAAAGATCTTTCCGAAGTGACGTTCGAACTGACGATCGAGGGGCAAACAAAAACCGTCGTCGCGGGCACGGGGCCGTATGTGTTCTCAGATTTGCCGATGTCAGCTTGCACAGCTTCAGCGAAGCCGAAATAACCTGTGACAAAGACGACGTTCTTTAATCAACACACAAAGCTCACACGCTCTTTGAAGAAGTTCATTCTTGATTACGAAGAACAACTGGCGACGGAGATCTTTGAACAGTTTCTTGAGAATCTGCATGAAGAGCTGCAAAATGCTTCGCATGCACTCTCAGAAAGCTCTCCTGGTGTGATGCGCGCCCTGAAGCTGCAAGAGCTTGTTGATGCCGAGATCGCCGAAGGCTCGGACATTCCAGTGAGCTGCGCAAAAGGATGTTCGGCGTGTTGTCATATGGAAGTCGAAATCACCAGCTATGAGGCTGAAGTGTTAAAGCACCTGATTGAAGATGGGATGTCGATTGATCGCGATCGCCTGCAGCAGCAAAGTCAAAGAGCCTTGCAAGATCCTGAGTGGCGTAAGGGCATGCGCAATGAAATCAACAAATGTGTGTTTCTGAATCACGAAGGCGCTTGCCGAATTTATGAAAACCGTCCGGTCATGTGTCGCCGTCATTCTGTCACGTCAGCACCTGAAAACTGTGAGTTTCTCGAGAGTAAAATAGTCATTCGGTACTTCCCTAAAGTGGATTTGCTGATCAGTGCCGCGAATGAAGATCCGGCTCTAGAGATCGGTCCTTTGGCGAAAATGCTGGAACTCACGCTTTCCCAAAAGCGTTAGATTGTTCTTTGTCATCCTTGGACGGTTTTACGAACGAATTTTCACTTACAATTCATAATAAAACAATCTGCGATTCAAACGCCTTACGGAAAGTATTGGGACCATACAAAACATAACTCATCTAAGGAGTCATTATGCGTACCCCAATCCAAAGAAATCGCCGTGAACTTTCACCATTTCAAGATCGTCGTGATCTGATGTCCCGATTCAATGAATTTTTCAACGACTGGGACAGAGATATCTTTCAAGGCCGCGGTCTTGAGCGTTTAGAGAAGGACCTGGAGCGAACGGATTTTTCTCCGTCCGTGGATGTCGAAGAGAACGACGAAATGTTCTTGGTATCCGCGGATATTCCAGGCGTTAAAAAAGAAGATTTAAAAATTGATTTGAATGGCAATATGCTTCGCGTGAGCGGTGAGCGTAAGCGTGAGATCAAAGAGGAGGGCTATTATGAACGCTCTTCTGGCAGATTCTCTCGTAGCTTTACGCTGCCTGAGAATGTGGATGCGAGTAAAATTGAAGCGAATTTCGAAGATGGCGTTCTGAGAATTGTCTTACCAAAAACAGAGGTTAAAGGTTCTCAAGAGATCAAGGTTCAATCGGGTCAGCCCCAAGGTTTGATTGATCGTTTCTTACACAGAGAAAAAACTGTGAAAACCGAAGAAAAAACAAAAGAGAAAGAAAAACACTAAATGAGAAGGGCCCTAAAGGGCCCTTTGACTTAGGAAGATATGGATCGTTTTCAAAACCGCAAAGAAGCCGGGCAGCTGCTTGCAGAGCAGTTGTTGGTTTTTAAAAAAGACAACCCGCTGATTCTCGCGATTCCGCGAGGCGGTGTTCCTGTGGCTGTCGAGGTCTCTCGGCGGCTGGGGGCGGATTTGGATTTGATGTTTGTGAAAAAGATCGGAGCTCCGACGAATCCGGAGCTTGCGATCGGGGCTATTTGTGAAGACGGCAGGCCTTGGCTCAATAGCCGGATTGTCAGTCTGCTCGGAATTAAAACCGCGGCCCTCAAGGAACTTTCCGATGAGAAAAGCGAAGAGGTTCGCACGCAAGCGCGGCGTTTGCGCGGCTCGCGCCCGGCGATCCCGGTTGCGGGACGCACCTTGATTCTGATCGATGACGGCATTGCGACAGGAGCCACATTGCTGGCGGCAATTCATTTACTGCGGGCGCAAAATCCTGAGAAAATCATCGTGGCGGCCCCTGTAGCCCCTGTGGCAAGCATTGAAGAACTCGAGAAAGCCTCTGACGGCGTGATCTGTTTAAAAACGCCCTTTCATTTTTATGGCGTCGGTGAATGGTACGTTGAATTTCCTCAGGTCCCAGACCGCGAAGTCCTTCGCCTGATGCAACAGCCCCCCGCCGAACCAGAGCTCCACCCCTAGGTGCCAGGCCCTGTTTCTTGTTGCGGCGCAACTCATGCAGATTCTATTCATAATTGACTTTGGGGATTCAGAATTCGAAGCTCGCTCATGCCTTTTATCGTGAATATGATTATTTCTGCGGGTGTGATTAGTTTCTGTGTGTGGCTGGCGAAAAATTCGCCGAGTCTTGCCGGCTTTGTGATTTCTCTGCCAATTTCAACATTGTTGGTTTTAGCTCTGACACAAATTCAAAGCGGGGATAGTGGCAATGGAGTAGAACTCGCGAAAAGCGTGTTCATCGCGGTGCCGGCATCGCTGTTATTTTTTATCCCATTCTTGCTGTCAGAGCGTTTGAAGCTGTCGTTCTGGGTCTGCTATAGCTCTGGCCTCGTTCTCCTGGGTGTAGCCTATTTTATTCATAAATATTTGTACGGGCTTTTTTCGAAATAGCTGTGCGTAAATAAAAAAGCCCGGTTCATCACCGGGCTTTTTGAAGTTTTTTTTAGACTTCGAGCCTTATACTTCAAGCAAGAGGCGCTCTGGATCTTCAACGTTCTCTTTGATACGAACGAGGAAACTCACAGCTTCTTTGCCATCGATAATTCTGTGATCGTAAGTCAAAGCCACGTACATCATTGGACGAACTTCAACCTTCCCATTGATCGCAACAGGGCGGTCTTGGATTTTATGCAAGCCAAGGATCGCACTCTGAGGAGCGTTCAAAATCGGAGTCGACATCAAAGAACCGAAGACGCCACCGTTTGTGATTGAGAAAGTACCGCCATTGAGATCATCAATAGAGATCTTGCCGTCACGGCCTTTTGTTGCCAAATCACGGATTGCAAGCTCAACACCTGCAAGTGACAAGTTATCAGCGTCCTTGATATTTGGAACCATCAAGCCTTTTTCAGTCGATACCGCGATACCGATATTGTAGTAGTTATGGAACTCGATATCGCCGCCAGTGATCCATGCATTCACAGCAGGGAATTCTTTGAGTGCTTCAACCGCTGCTTTCACGAAGAAGCCGTTGAAACCCAAGTTCACGCCGTATTTTTCTTTGAATTTGTCTTTGTACTTCGCGCGAAGCTCCGTTGCCTTAGACATATCGATTTCGTTGAAAGTCGTGAGCAAAGCAGCTGTGTGCTGAGCTTGAACCAACTTTTCAGCGATACGCTTACGGATCGTTGTCATAGGAACGAGTTTTTTATCGCCCTGCTTAGAGGGACCGCGAGGAACTGGAACTACTGTTGGAGCCGCAGGAGCTTTCGCTTCTTTTGCAGCCGGAGCCGGTGCTGGAGTAGCAACAGCTGGAGCCGCGCCCGCGCCAGGAGAAGCAAATAACACATCACCTTTTGTCAGGCGGCCGTCTTTGCCAGTGCCAGCGATCGTTGAAGGATCCAAACCTTTTTCCGTCACGATGCGGTTTACAGCAGGTGACAAATGTTGAGAAGAAGCACCCGCTGGAGCTTGTGGCGTCGCAGACGGTGGAGGCGTTGTCGGCGGAGCTGCTGGCTTATCGAAAGCCGCTGCCGCTGCAGAAGCCGCCGCGCTCACGTTCGCACTTGCAGTCGGTTTGGCATCTGTATCGATGTAACCAACAACCGCACCGATTTTCACGGTTTGGCCTGCAGGAGTCGCGATGTGAAGAACACCGTCGTTTTCGGCAACAACTTCAACGCTGGCCTTGTCGGTCTCGATCATCATCAAGATTTCATTGCGCTTGACGAATTCGCCGTCTTTTTTAGTCCAGCTACCGATTGTAGCTTCACTGATAGATTCACCAACAGTGGGAATTTTTAAATCGATTTTCATAGTTGTTACCCCTTAAAGCATCCTTGAATAATTTCGTTTTGTTCAACTTGGTGTCTGTAGATAGATCCTGTCGCTGGCGAAGAGCGCTCTGGGCGGCCAACGTATTTGAAATCTATTGTCAGACCTTCTTGTGCCAAGACTTCGAAGAACTTGAAGTACACGTTCTGGTAAGAGCCCATATTTTTTGGCTCTTCCTGAGACCAGATGAGTGTCGTCAACTTCGGATAAGACTTCAGCACGTCCGCAACTTGTTTTGCTGGGAACGGGTAGACCTGTTCCAAGCGAACCAAAGCCACGTTTTCTTTTTTGTTCTTTTCGCGTTCTTCGAGCAAATCATAATACAGCTTACCGCTGACAAATACGACAGTGTCTACTTTCGACTTGTCGACTGTGTCAGGAATCACCTCTTGGAATTGGCCGTTTGCCAGGTCTTCCAAAGTTGAAACTGCTTTTGGATAACGGAGCAATTTCTTAGGACTCATCACGATGAGCGGCTTACGGAAGTCCCGCTTCATTTGACGGCGAAGAGCATGGAAGATCTGCGCCGGAGTTGTAAGGTTCACAACCTGCATGTTGTTCTGAGCGCAAAGCTGGAGGAAGCGTTCCATGCGAGCTGAGCTATGCTCAGGGCCTTGGCCTTCATATCCGTGAGGAAGGAGAAGTACCAAGCCGCACATCTGTTGCCATTTTGATTCGCCAGAAGTCAGGAACTGATCGATGATGATTTGCGCGCCGTTGGCGAAGTCACCGAACTGAGCTTCCCACAAAGTCAGGAATGTAGGGTCGCAGATCGCATTGCCGTACTCGTAACCAAGAACCGCGTACTCAGACAAGATAGAGTCATAAACACAGAACTCCACTTTATCGCCGTTGATTTGATCAAGAGCAAAGTAAGATTCATTTGTTTTTACATCATACAAACCCGCATGACGGTGAGTGAATGTACCGCGTACGCAGTCCTGACCTGTCAAGCGCACCGAAGTGCCTTCAGAGAGCAGAGAACCGTAAGCCAAGAGTTCACCCATGCCCCAGTCGATAGGCTCTTTACCCGCAGCCATGGCTTTGCGAGTTTCAAGAAGTTTAATGAGTTTTGGATGCGGAGTGAAGGTCGCAGGGTATTCACCAAGTTTTGTACCGACATCTTTCAAAACTTTGATATCCACTTTCGTGTTTACTGGTTTCAAAAGATCGTCGCCAGAACCTTTGCGCAAGCCTTTCCAGAAACCCTCGAATTTGAATGGCTGGATTTTCGGCGGAGTCTTTTTAGTTTCTTCGTAAACTTTTTGAAGAGCATCCATACGTTCTTGGAAAGAATCGTCGTAGAATTTCTGATCGATCACGTTTTCACGGATCAATTGCTTTCCGTAGATTTCACGGAGAGTCGGGTGCTTTTTAATAATGTCATACATCAACGGCTGAGTGAATGCAGGTTCGTCCCCTTCGTTGTGACCGAATCTGCGGTAGCAGATCATGTTCACGACGATATCGCGGCCGCTTTCTTGACGGAAGCGAAGAGCGATATCCATCGCGCGCACGCAAGCTTCAGTGTCGTCGCCATTCACGTGGATCACCGGAGTTGCCAAAACTTTTGCCGTGTCAGAAGCATAGTGAGAAGAACGGCCGTTTTCTGGATTTGTGGTGAAGCCCACCTGGTTGTCGACAACGATATGGATCGTACCGCCCACCGTGTAGCCTTTGACTTGGGACATTTGGAAAGTCTCAAGGTTCACGCCTTGAGAAGAGAACGCCGCGTCCCCGTGAATCAAAACTGGGATCACGGATTTGCGCTCTTTGGTGTCCTTGCGACGACGTTGAGCTGCGCGAGCCATTCCCAAAACAACTGGGTTCACCGCTTCTAAGTGAGAGGGGTTGAACGCCAAAGTCACTTGGCATTTGCCGTTCGGAGTGTCTTTTTGTGCAACGTAACCCAAATGGTATTTTACGTCGCCGTCGAAATCATCAATTGGAACTGCCAGTTCTGTCGGACCGTTGAAGTCAGCAAAGATGTACTCTGTCGCTTTACCCATGAAGTTTGCAAGAACGTTCACGCGACCACGATGGGCCATACCGATCATCACTTCTTGCACTTTCAAACCAGTGCCACGTTGAACCAATGTTTCAAGCATTGGCATCATGCCGTCAGCACCTTCGATCGAGAAGCGCTTCGTTCCAACGTACCGAGTGTGAATGAATTTTTCCAAAGACTCTGTACGGTTTAAAGAAGTGAAAGTGGCTTTTTTCTCTTCGTTTGTGAGTTTGAACTGAGAAGCTTCGAATTCTTTGATGAACCAGTTGCGAACTTCTGGAAGAGCTTCTGCCACCTGAACGCTGATCTTGCCGCAGTAGCAAGCGCGAAGGTGAGCGATGATCTCACGCAAAGAAGCGTTTGGTTTGCCGATGATTTTACCGATCTGGAATTTCTGTTCCAGGTCTTTGTCAGAAAGATTGAAACGAGTCAAAGCCAACTGATCCGATGGAGACGGAGTGTTCGTGAGTGGATCGAGCTGTGCTTCGAAGTGACCGTAGTTACGGTAAGCAGTGATCAAGTGGTAAACATCGAGTTCTTTCTCAGAAAGACCGAGGCTGCCATCTTGAGCGAACTCCAAACCTTGGAAGAAATACTGCCAGTCTTGACCGACACTTTCCGGATTGGATTTGAACTGTTTGTAGAGATCCTCAATGATTTCTAAATTAGCGCGACTTGCAAGGTTCACGGCGGTTCCTTTTGTTGGGCGTATTGATGAACAATGTTTTTTCAAAATCTTCAGTCGTCGTCACTGACTAATGCGTGGCAAAAATCAAAGCTTTTGATGAACACCGAACCCCCTTATGATAATCCTTTTTCAGTCAAAGGAGAACCGGTATAACGCCTGAAGGGAGACTAAAGTAGATGCTCTTTTTGAGGCAAAGTTTTCCTAAACTTTTAGACCCCTCAACTTTCGGACCACGCAAGGGAGATGTGAATGTACAAACTGGTGCTAATTCGCCACGGCGAGAGTCAATGGAATCAAGAAAACCGCTTTACGGGCTGGCAAGACGTCGATCTTTCTGAAAAAGGTCGAGCTGAAGCACTAAAAGGCGGCAATGCTCTCAAGGAAAAAGGCTTCAAATTCGACGTTGCTTACACCAGCGTGTTGAAGCGAGCGATTCACACTCTTGATTATGTCCTTAATCAGGTGGACCAAGTGTGGCTTCCTGTCCACAAAGAGTGGCGTCTCAACGAGCGTCACTATGGCGCTCTGCAAGGGCTAAACAAGGCTGAGACTGCCGCAAAACACGGCGAAGAGCAGGTTAAAATTTGGCGCCGTAGCTATGACACTCCACCTCCACCAATGGATAAAAACGATCCTCGTCATCCTTCACACGATCCACGTTACAAAGGCGTTCCAGCAAATGAGCTTCCGAGCGGGGAATCTTTGAAAGACACCGTTGCTCGTTTCTTGCCGCTTTGGAAAAACACCATCGCTCCTGAAATCAAAGCCGGCAAAAAAGTTCTGATCGTGGCCCACGGAAACTCTCTCCGAGCCTTGATGCAGCACTTAGAAAACATGACCCCTGATGAGATCATGGGCGTCAATATGCCGACAGGCATTCCGATGGTCTACGAACTCGACAAAGACTTCAAAGTTCTCAAAAAAGAGTTCGTCGGCGATCCAGAAGAAGTCAAAGCTGCGATGGACGCGGTCGCCAACCAAGGGAAAGCCAAGTAATGGCTTCCACCTTCGCCTCGGAAAAACAGCGCAAACTCTTTGCCGCCATTGAAAACTGCGGCGAGCTGGTGTTTGCGGCGGGTCCCCGGGGCGGAAGCCGGCAATCTTATCGAGTAGCCGCTGCTTGCGCGGTTTCGCAAGTTCCCACGTACGTCACGGCATAATATTCTACATAGCCGCCGTCGCCACCGGCATCTTCACACGTTGTTGAAGACGCACCTGTCAGTACCAGTCCCTGTTCTTTACAAGAATTCGCCAGAGAGTCTTTTGCGATCTCAAATGAGGCGCTGTCATTGCATGAAAACGGCACACGAGTGTTGGTATATGTAACCTGAGAGGCCCACGTTAAAGCGGGAAACAGGATGAAAGTCATAAGCAGTGCAGTTTTCAAGATCTCTCCTTTGTTTAAAGCCATCTTAGCTAAAAAACAGGCATAAATAAAGTGACTTATAACTGATATATGAGTAACTAATAGTTACTATGAAGCTTGAGAATCTGAACCTAGCCTATCTAAAGTATTTCATTGATGCGGTTGAGAGCAAAAGCCTGACAAGGTCGGCGGAGATCAATCACGTTTCTAGGCCCGCGGTCAGTAAGGCCATCCAGCGTCTCGAAGACTGGGCGGGGTTTGCGCTCGTCACTCATGAGAAAAAGCTCTTTCAGCTCACAAAAAACGGCGAGAACTTCTATCGCTATGCCAAGGGCGCTTTTCAGCAAATGGAAAATGTCTTTTCTAAGGAAGTCCAAGACTCGGGCAGCATTAAAGTCGGCTGCTCGGCAAGTTTGGCTGATACTTTTCTGACGCCGGTTTTGAAAACTCTCGAGGGGCTTGAGACAGCAAAAATCAAAGTCGGTCCCTCTTTACGCATTCGCCATCTTTTGCACGAAGATGAAATCCGCCTGGGGCTTGTGATCGACAATGTCGATGATTCCCGGCTTGAAAGGGAAGTCATTTACAAAGGCCAATTCCTTTTTGCCTCAAAGAGCGGGGAGTTCTCGGATTTGCTGATCACCACTGAAGATCGCCCCGAAGTGGCGACGGCTCGCAGGTATTTGGCGGCAAAGAATAAGAAAATAAAGCGGCATATTGAAGTTGAAAGTTGGACGCTGGCTTTGAAGCTCGCACAAACACTGTCGGGGACCTGTCTTGTGCCGGATTTTATGATTCAGAATACGCTCAAAAAAATATCAACCGCTGGTTTTAAGCACGGCTGCGAAATTGCCCTGATCCATAAAGGCCGGCAGTTCATGAGTGCGCTGGATACGAAGTGCATGGATTTAAGCCGAGCCTTGGCGAAGGAGCTGAGATAGTTACTCAGCTCCCGCAGCGAGTCTATTTGATAGAGCAAGTCTCTTTGATGACAGTCTTAAATTTGAAGAAGCCTTTTTCTTCAACGATAACTTGAACAGCTTGAATGGCCCCTTGATTCTTTGCTACGTGCAAAGTAGTGCGGGCATCGCTTGAGTATTGTTCTTCTGCCTTATGAAAAGAAACAGCTGAGACGATATTATTTTGGCTTGAGATACTCTGCAGAGTATAGCCGAAGCCAATCTGGAATGCACCTGAGCGTCGAGAGTCTAAATCGCCATTGGATTTTAAGACCGAAAGGGCCGCGCTGAAGCTGGTATTGCTTGCGCTAAGCTCCACTTGGCAAGGTTTGTTGTCTTGGGTTTTGCCCGACAGTGAAGCGGTATTTTTGCCAGAGGGGATGAGGTCCTGTAAATCTGAAGGAATCCCAGCCAATGCAGAAAAGCCTGATAAAACGACTGTTGTGAACACGATGAAGTTCTTCATTAAAAGTTCCTTTCGAAAATTGATTATTTGCATAGGCGAAAGTTAGCCTTTGAAACGAATGTAAACAAGACAATGTGTTGAACGCGGGACTCTCTCATATTTTTTGGTGAAAATATTCAAGGACCTTAGAGAAAGTAGCAAGCCAATGACGAGAAGCTCTCGGGTATAGACTTCGAAAAAAAGGGAGCAGTGAAGAATAGAGCCCAGGGCATGAATGAACCTTGGGCTCGCAGAAAACTAGTTTCTAGAGATGTAGCGGCAAACGTAGCCAGACTGTGCGAAGTTCGGACGTACAGATGTAGAAATAGACTGGCCAGGGCCAACCAATTTATCAATACGGTTTGTCACTGTGAAATCAGCATCACCGTGACCGCCAACGCGCACGAAAGTGAATTCAACATACTTCATATCCAAAGGACTATTGGACTTGTTAGTGAAATCACAAGAGTAGCTTGCTCCATGTTGAGTCAACTTACCGTAGTGACTGTCCATGAACCATCTTGCCTGAGCAGAAACCGCTGCGAATGTAAGAGCCAAAGCCAACATAGCTTTCATTGAGAACCTCCGTTGTTATTGCCCGATATCAAATCTAGGAAAGCTCTTTCCTGCAAGCATATCTTTATAAGCGCAGCGTGCTTCCAAATACAAAAAGGGAGTGAGCACTGTCGAATGTGGGTTGTGTTCACGGACATGACTCTGAGCCCGTCCCGATGTGAGATCGGGTCCTGTTGTTCCCGTTGACGGGTGTCGAGTCGTTCAACGGCTGACTAGCATTAGGAGGATTCCACAGCGACTGCGAAAATTCCCATAAATACGCACCTGTTGCTCCGGATTTCTCAGTTATATTGAGGAGGTATTAAACGCACACGGGGGTCATCATGAAATTCGCACTTTATTTTCTGATGTTCTTTGCGGCCTTAGCATCCTACGCCGGTGAGGATTTAGATCTTGGACTGACTCAGGCCGAGAATCATCCGTACGAAGTCGACGAGCTGGATTCGTCCTTTCAGGACAACCAGGTGAAAGCACCGGTTGCCAATACCGACAAAGCCAACACGGTGATGAAAATCGAAATGAACCAGGCAGAGCCGTCACTTCTGACTCCGGACCAGACAATGACGGATGCGGAGAAACTCGCTTTGGACAACCAACGCCGTCAAAAAGCCATTCGTAAAGAGCTGGCCGAGGGTGCCAGCATGGTGAAGTCGTGCATTACACGTAATAATAAGAACTTCCGTGGGACGCATGTGACTTTGCGCTGGATGGTTTCTCCGATGGGGAAAGTTCAAGAAGCGAAAATCACTTCAACCGATATCGGTGATCTCGCGATCCGCGATTGCATTAAGCGCGCGGCCGCAAACTTTGACTTTAGCGACGCCCGCGGGGATAAGTTTAAAAAATCGGTTGTCGAGTATACTTTCAAATTCAACAATAAGAATAATAAGTCACAAAAGACCAGTCAGAACTCTGGCAGCGGTCATACGATCGCTGATTCCAAGTAAGAAGATTCTATCTAGGAACCTTCTGCGGTTTTTCCATTTGCAATGTTAAGCTGCAGGGGTTCCGTTCTGTTCTACGAAGCACTTTGACTTTAAGAAGGCCCCCACGAAAACTCTAGAGCAAATAAGCAACTCTGGAGGATTCGATGAAATTAGGAATCTTGCTTTCAAGCCTTGTCGTACTCTCTCTGCTTGGCTGCACTAAAAAATCAGATGAAATTAAAATAGGCGTATATGGTCCGTTCTCGGGTGGTTCGGCTCCGATGGGACTGTCCATGCGAAATGGCGTGCAACTTGCGACCGATGAAATCAACGCCAGCGGCGGCATCCTGGGTAAAAAAGTCGTCATGGTGGACCGCGATGATGAGGCCAAGAACGAGCGCGGCGGCCAGATCATGCAAGAGTTCCTCGATAAAGAAAACGTCGTCGCGGTGCTTGGTCCTATCAACACCGGCGTTGCCGATGCCAGCACTCAGTACCCGAACCAAAAGAAAGTGCCTCAGATTATCAATGTCAGCGCCGGCGCCAAGGTGAATGAACTCTTCGCCGGTGGCAAAGAGAACTACGTCTTTCGCATCGCTGCGAATGATGACATCCAATCCAAGGTGATCGTGAACGAAGCTTTAAAGCGCGGCTATAAGAGGCCCGCCCTGCTTTGCGATGACACGAACTACGGTCAGAACGGGCGCGAGAAAATGGAAAATGCCCTTGCCGCAGCCAATGTAAAACCCGTGTATGTCGGAAAGTTTAAAATCAAAGACACAGATATGAGCGCTCAGCTTCAAGAGGCTAAAGCGGCAAAGGCCGATGTGATTTTGGCTTACGGCATCGGCCCTGAGCTTGCGGCGGTGTCAAATTCGATGGTGCGTATCGGCTGGAAGCCTGAGATGATCGGCAGCTGGACGCTGGCAATGTCTAACTACATCACGAATGCCGGTAAAAACGGCGACGGCACGAAAATGCCTCAAACATTTATTGAAGCGGCCGCAACGACCGAAAAACAGAAAAAATTCATTGAAGATTACAAAAAGAAATTCAACGAGTCGCCAATCACCTCCGCCGTTTCAGCAGCGCAAGGCTATGACTCTATGTATCTCTTAAAGTTGGCGATCACGCAAGCAGGCAGTACCGACGGTAAAAAGATCAAGGACGCCCTTGAGAACCTGAACGGGACCTACGAAGGCATCACAGGCACTTACAATAAGCCGTTCTCTGCAACGGACCACGAAGCGATTAAAGAGGCCAACGTGATGCTCGGAATGGTGAAGGACGGAAACGTTATTCAAGCGGATAAAAAGTAGTCCGCTATGACAGAGATTCTCCAGATCTTAGTCACAGGCAGTGTGTTTGGCATTATCTATGCCCTCATTGCCTTTGGCTACAATCTGACCTTCTCAACTTCAAAAACGATTAACTTCTCTCTCGGCAATATTATCATGTTAGGCGGCGTGGTGGGATTTTCCTGCTATGTTGATATTAGATCTGGCGCACTGATTGGAACACCTTACATTGTTCCGATCATCGCAGTCCTCGTTGCCGGTGTGATTGCCGGAGCTGCCGTTCACTCCTTTGCGGTGGAGCCTTCGCTCAAACTCAAATCAGAATACACCTGGGTGCTTGCGACGCTTGCTTTCGGGATTATTATCCGTAACGGCGCTGAGCAGCTCTGGTCCACGGGGGATTACCGCTTTCCTTCGCCGTTGGGAGATGATCCGCTTCGCTTTGCGGGGGTGGGTATTTATCCTCAGGAAATTCTAACGGTCGTGGTGGCAACACTGATTGTTTTTAGTATCGAGGCTTTTAAAAAGTACACGATCTACGGAAAAGCTATCCAAGCCGTCAGCGAGGACAAAGAGACCGCGATGCTGATGGGAATTCCCCAGCGCCAAGTGGTTCGGATCTCTTTTATGATGAGTGGCTGCATTGCGACGATGGCGGGTCTTTTGATTGCGCCGCTGACCTTCGTGTCGGCTTCGATGGGAACGGGAATTGGGATCAAGGCGTATGCGGTTTCGATCATCGGCGGTCTTGAATCCGGTAAGGGACTTGTCGTTGGCGGATTGATTTTGGGAATCTCAGAATTTCTGACGGCCCGGTATATTTCGAGTGGTTATAAAGAGCTGCCGGGATTCATTTTGCTGATTCTTGTGATCCTTGTAAAACCCAGCGGCCTCTTCGGCAGAAAGGTCATCAAAAAGGTGTAGACATGAATCCGAAGCTGCTGACCTTGTTGAAGTGCATTCTGTATCTTTTGCCGCTGCTGTTACCGGTCTTCGTTGATAACGAGTACTACGTCCATGGCATTCTCGGGCGGATTATTATTTATACCATCTTGGTTGTGTCGCTGGATTTGGTAACGGGTTACATCGGTGATATTTCCATCGGTCACGCGGGCCTTTTTGCCGTGGGCGCTTACACGATGGCGATTCTGAGTGCGCGGGCGGCGGATAATCAAGGCGGCTCGATCACGACATTTTATGAATGGCCTTTTTGGCTTTCGATGATGGCGGCTATTGTTGCTGCGGGATTTTTCGGTTTCTTACTGGGGTTTCCCTCACTAAAAGCTTCGGGACCCTATCTTGCTGTGACCACCATTGCTTACGGAATCATTATTCATACAGTGATTAATGAGCAAGAACTGCTGACGAATGGTACGAAGGGCATTCAGATGTCGAACCTTTCCGTCGGTGGCTTATCGCTGGGCGGGAATTATTTTATCTGGCTGATCTATCCGTGTTTGCTTTTAGTGATGTACTTTAAGCGCAATCTGGCACGCAGTTTCTGGGGCCGCGCTTTTGAAGCCATTAAGTACAGCAGCATAGCCGCTGAGAGCTGCGGAGTGAGTCGGTTTTATTTCAAAATTGCGGCGTTTGTTTTATCGGCCAGTATCGCAGGGCTTGCCGGTGCACTCTTTACTCATTTAGATAACTATATTGCACCCAATACATTTAATCTCGATTTTTCGATTCTTGCGTTGATGGCGTTGATCTTTGGCGGGGTTCGCTCAACGCTGGGGAACTTTATCGGGATGTCCCTCGTGGTGATTTTACCGGATCTCTTTACGTGGTTTAAAGATTATCGCTTGATGGTGTTTGGCATATTGCTTTTGCTGGCGCTCTTCTTTTTGCCGGCGGGGATTGCGGGTCTCATTCGCTTGAAATTAGAAAAGCGCTGGCCCGGGTTTCGCACTCATTATGATTTCGAAAAACTCAAAGAGCTCGGCCAAGGCGTGCAGCTTTTTAATCAGGAAAAAGCCGAAAAAGGCAAAGAGCCTCTGAAGCTCACGGCCCTTGAAATGCGCTTCGGCGGACTCGTCGCCGTAAATAAGCTCGATCTTGTCGTCAGTCCCGGGACGATTCACGGACTCATGGGTCCGAATGGCTCAGGAAAGTCGACGACTGTGAATCTCATCACTGGCATCTATACGCCGACGCAGGGGCAGGTGCTGGTCTTTGGTGAAAGCGTGAACAAGGTGAGCCCTCACCGGCGTTCGCTTTTGGGAGTGGCTCGCACATTTCAGAACTTGCAACTCTTTGGCGATCTGACGGTGCTTGAAAATGTGCTTGTTGGTTTGCATAACCACTATCGCTCCAGTCTCTGGGCGATTTTGTTGGGGCTTCCGAAGGTGCGTAAAGAAGAACTGCGCTATCAAGCGGAAGCTTACAAATGGCTTGAGTTTGTCGGCATCGCGCACTTGGCGGAAGAGAAAGCCAAGAATCTTGCCTATGGGCAGGCCCGACGGCTTGAGATCGCCCGTGCGCTAGCCTTGCGGCCGAAGTTACTGTTGCTTGATGAGCCGGCGGCGGGACTTACTTCGAAAGAGATCCAGGAGTTCAATTCTGTGATCATGAAAGTGAAACAAGAAGGCATGGCGGTTCTTTTGATTGAACATCATATGGAGATGATGATGCAGATTTCAGATGAAATCACCGTACTGGATTTCGGCAAAAAAATCGCCGGGGGTTCTCCTCGCGAGGTTCAGAAAAATCCCCTCGTGATTCAGGCTTACTTAGGAAAAGAAGGAGCCGAGCATGCTGGAGGTTAAAAATCTGATTGTAAACTACGGCGGCATTCAGGCGCTCAAAGGAGTTTCACTCTGGGTTCAGCCCGGAGAATTGGTCGCACTGATTGGGGCCAATGGGGCCGGAAAGACTTCTCTGCTTAGATCCATCTCTGGACTTGTCACTCCGCGCGAGGGAACTGTCGCTCTGTTTGGTAAATCTGTTGCAGAAATCCCACCCCACAAAAGAGTTGAGTGGGGGCTTGCGCATTGCCCAGAAGCTCGGCACGTCTTTGCGCAACAGTCTGTTTACGACAATCTTGTTTTGGGCGCTTACATCCGCACCAAAAAAGAGAAAATGAAAGAGATCCAACAAACAATTGAAGAGATTTTTACGATCTTTCCAAAACTCAAAGAGCGCCAAAAGCAACTTGCGGGAACTCTTTCCGGTGGCGAGCAGCAGATGCTTGCGATTGGCCGGGCGCTGATGTTGAAGCCACGAATTTTGATGCTGGATGAGCCTTCCATGGGATTAGCTCCGGTGATTATTGATGAGGTCTTTCATGTCATCGAAAGAATCAAAGCGCGCAAAGAGGTCTCAATCCTGCTCGTTGAGCAACTGGCATATCGTGCGCTCAGTGTTGCTGATCGTGGTTACGTGTTAGAGCAAGGGCTCATACGCCTCGAGGGACCCGCGCAAGATCTGCTGACCAATCCCGAAGTGAAGGCCGCGTACCTCGGCGTTGCAAAATAAGTGTTAAAGATTCTAAACAACAGCCTCTTTATTGCACCTACAAGTGACAGAAATCGTCTCCTATTTGCTACAATCACATTATCGCACTTCGTTCGATAACAAAGTTTCTTAACATGAATAAGAGTAACGTTCGCGTTGTGTTTTTTCGCTAGTTTCATTCGGAAGAGACAGGCATACTGTGACTGTCTCCTTGGTGTTGTTTTAGGTTACGGCCCTGTCAGCAGAGTAGATGTTCAAGCGGAAGTTGGATACGGTTTCAGTGGTATACGGATGTTGAAGTTGTATGTTGTTTCGTCAGGGCCGTGTTTTTTTTCGCAATATCTTCTTAATTCCTCCCATTCTTAGTCATAAGTCACCCGTAGAATAACAGTGTTAAAAGCTGTGCTTTTGCTTGGGGGTTCTTATGAGATACATGCCCACGATTCGCTCCGGGCGTAGCAGTTCGGGCAGTCACAAAATCCTGGCACGCTTTGATGATTTTTTTAATCGCTTTGAAAAAGCCTACTTCGATCATCAACGAGAACTCGCTGAGCATGAGAACGAAGCTCTGAGCGCCTTTATCCCCGATGTCGATGTTGAAGAATCAGAAACGATGTTTCTGATCACAGTGGATATTCCTGGCTTGAAAAGCAACGAGGTCCGTATTGACTTGAGTGGCAGTCAATTGCGAATCTCCGGCGAACGCCGACGCGCCACCCATGCCGACAATGAAAGTTACTACGAGCGCGCACACGGGAAGTTTCAACGAAGCTTCACCATTCCAGACAATATCGATACCAACAAGATCACAGCTCATTTTGATGACGGCGTCCTTAGGGTACTGCTGCCAAAACTGCATCTCACGGAGTTTCAAGAAATCAAAGTTATATAACAACGGAGAGACCTATGTTGAACGATCGATTTAAAATGAAAAAAATAATCTGGTCCATTGATGCTTTTGAAGAAAAAGAAGACCTTCAGGAGAAAGCAGCAAGGGTCCTGGGGGTCTTCCAGAATAAGACTTACGCGCAAATCGAGCCGGTGTTTGTGCTGGGCTCGACAGAAATGAACTGGCCGGTGGATTACAGCACCGAATGGATGCGCGAGTTTCAACAAAACCTGCGCGTGCACCTCGAAGAGGTGCTGCTCACGACCGGCTTTCCGCACATTCTGACTCCGAAGATTCTGGTGGAACCTTTGGCTTCAACGGCGGCGGCGGTTGAAACACTGCTGGATTACGCTAGTAAGCAACACGCCGATATGATTATTGTCAGCAGTCACGGGCGAAAAGGCCTTGATCGGTTCTTCTTAGGAAGTTTTGCTGAGACCTTGCTGGTTCACTCCTCAGTGCCTGTCTTGGTGATCGGGGCCGGGATTAAAATGGAGCCGCAGTTTAGTAAAATTCTTTTTCCGACGGAGTTCGGCGATTATGCGCGGGAAGTTTTTCGCAGAACAGTGTCAGCGGCAAAACAAATGAACGCGTCTGTCACGATTTATCATGCAGTGCCGATGCCGGCGCGTATCGTGATGGATTCGGGGTACTATCCTTCGCTTTACGGTGTTGAAGGTGAAATGGTTTCGCTCGAAGACTTCTTGCGCATTCAAGCGGATCATCAAAAGAAGCGTGCGCAGAACTGGGCCGATTGGGCGAAGTCTGAAGGCGTGCTATGCGAAATTCTCATCGAAACCGTCGGTGAGCAAGTCGACGATCTGATTTGCCGTCAAGCGACGACCACAGGTTCCGATCTCATCATCATGGAAGGGCAGAGTGGGCCGATTAAGGTCGCGCTCCTCGGCAGTATCGCCCGTAACGTCGTGCGCGCGGCTCCGTGCCCTGTGCTGGTCTTCCCACGCAATGCGCTTATTGAAAAAGAAAAAGAGGGCGCACCGATCGAAGCCGAGGAAAGCACTTCGGTGAACCGGGAGCCTTCTGTGGATTTAGGCTTTGCCAACAAACTGACGGACTCGCGGGATTTTGAGATTTAAGAGTTGCCAGGGTTTTGCCATGGGGCTACAAAAAACCTATGGCAAATCTACTTGTGACAAATATCAGCGAGTTATTGACCCTAGCCCCAGCGATGGCAAAGGAAGGCCGCAAGGTCACCGAGTCTGATCTGGGAATTGCGCAACAGCAAGCGATGTATATTGAGAAGGGCCGTATCGCCTGGATCGGTCCTCACAAGAAAATTCCTAAAGATTTAGCCAAGAAGAAACTTAAAGAAATTTCCGCAAAAGGCAGGACCGTTTTACCGGGCCTTGTCGAGTGTCATACTCATTTGGTTTTTGCCGGCAGCCGTGCGGCTGAGTTTGAGCTTCGCAATAATGGTGTGAGCTATCAAGAAATCGCAAAAAAAGGCGGCGGCATTCTTTCAACGATGAAGCAAACCCGTGCAATGCCCGTAGCGCAGATGAAAGTGCTTTCGCAAAAGCGCGCGGATATCTTTGCCGGTCAAGGTGTGACGACTCTTGAAATCAAGTCAGGCTATGCGTTGGATGAAAAAAACGAATTGAAAGTTTTAAAGGTGGCAAAGTCGCTTGCAGGCCCGCGGATTGTGACGACCTTCTTGGGCGCGCACGCAAAACCTCCCGAGTTTGACTCTTACAAGGCTTATCTGGATTTTTTGAAAGAAAAAGTTCTGCCTCAGGTGAAAAAGCAGAAGCTTTCAAATCGCGTCGATATCTATGTCGAAAACGGTTTCTTCGATAAAGACGACTCCCGCGAGTTTTTAAAAGCAGCTCAATCCTTGGGTTTTCAAGTTCTCATGCACGCCGATCAGCTCACTCTCAGTGGTGGAGCTGATCTTGGTGTGGAGTTGGGAGCTCTGTCGGGCGATCACTTGATTCAGATTGGGAATGCGCAGATTCAGAAACTTGCCAAGTCACAGGTGACTTGTGTTTTGTTGCCGGCGGCAGACTTATATATGAGATGTAAATATCCACCGGCGCGTGAGTTGATTGATAGCGGTGCGCGCGTGGCCTTGGCGACGGACTTCAACCCGGGGACCTCTCCCACGCAGGATGTGAACCTGGTGGGGCTGCTGGCGCGCTTAGAAATGAAGATGACTCTGCCTGAAGTGATCGCGGCCTACACGGTGGGCGGCGCTTATGCGCTCAATCTGCAATCTGAGGTCGGTTCTTTGGAGCTTGGCAAGAGTGCTGATTTTATGTGCATCGATTCTGACTGGCGGCAGTTGTTTTACTCCATCGGCGAGCGTTCCCCGACCTTGGTCTACCAGAGTGGAAACAAGATCTTTTAGAATTCTTAACAGAACTAAATAACGCATTGATTCCTAAAATTTAAGATTCTTAAAAAAGGTTTGAAAAAGGGAACCAAGTATTCCTAGTCTTAGAAATTGAAAGATATTTCTAGAGGGGAAAAATAATCATGAAGTCGTCTTATTCTACTTTGATGCAGTCGAAGTTTTTTAACCCGGCTTTCAATTCAGCCATCTTCGACGGACCGATTCGTATCTATTTTGCTCAATTCCACGAATCTTTGGCATTGAAGATCTACTTCATGATCCAACAGAAGCTGAATAACGAAGTGGCGCGCGCTAAAGAGATTTCAAAGGCCACCGGCGCAAATATCCTTGTGATGGTTTATCCTTCTGAAGAAAGCTTCCTCATGTCTTTTGAAAGTCAAAATCAAACGGCTCATCCACTGGCTTTAGAAAAGTGGAATGAAGATGTGGTTGTGGGCCTTCGAGGCCCTTTGGAAGACAATCATCTCGATCTTTTGGTTGAAACCATCGGTTTAGCGATTCAAAATTGGAAACCTTCTCTCAAAGCGGTCTCTGAGCTTCAGCACGAAGCTTAATTCAATGAAAACAAAATCCCTGACAAACAGACGCGGTCAAGTGGTGGTGGAGTACGTTTTACTCCTCGTCATCGCTGTGGCGGTGGCGGCCTTGATCACGAAGGAACTCGTGCGTCGCGACCCGGACTCTCCGGGAGTTCTTATTAAAAAATGGGATGATATTCTCAAAGAGATCGGCAGCGATCTTCCTGACAAATCTAATTAGTTATAAAAAATCGAACAAAGACCCGGCTCTTCGTCGTAGAAATTCCCCGACGTAGGATTTGGAGTTTCTCAAATTTGCACTCCCGGCCTGTTAAGAAATCTTTTCCGGCCGATAAAAGTTTATATGTTTTGGCGTCGGTTTGTTTGTCTTTTTTCAATGTCTATGATGATGGCTGGGTGCGGAGCCGGGACGGGGAAAAATCCTCATCCTGAAGATCTGCTGGCGCAGATCGTGCCGTATTGGGTGAGCATCACTTACACGCTCAATGGTCAGAAAGAAGAGTTGATGCCACCGTACCTGGTGACTCAGGCGATCTTTGCCGATGCTGCGACCGGGACTTGCACGGGGAACACGATGGAGGTCGTCTTCTCCGGCGGCTACAATCCTGAAAAAGTTTTTAATCTTGTGATGACGGGTGTGGATGCGACTTCGAGTTTTTCGGGAGGCAGTTTTTCTTTTACGGCGTGTATGTCGCCTGGAGTGGCGGCGGCGATCACGATCACGGCCTATGACAAAGACGGCAAGGCGATTCGCTCGCCATTGACTGTGTCAGTGGCGGCAATGACGGCCACGAAAACCTTGGGCTACGGACATCCGCGCTATCCCAACACGGGTTTTGAGGTTGTTGCAGCTGGTAAGCAAACCACCAATGGCACCGTCGTTATGACGAATATCGCAGCTAAGAAAACCACGTCGACGGGAAATACGGGCTATACCATGGATACGGGCTTCGTAATGGGAGTTGTGCATGAGTAAATTCTTTTTTCTTTTAACTTTTATTTTCGCCGCTCAGTCTGCATCAGCGCAGTATTTTAATAATCGCGCAGTGGTACAAGGTTATCTGAAACAAGGTACGACGGCTTTGAATGATACAGCTGGTTTTCCGATGCGCTTTATTGTGAAGCGCGGAACGACAGAGGTTTGGTGCCAGACATCTTCTTCGTCAGTGCCGGTGGTGAATGGTGTTTTCAATGTGGTGTTATCTGGCAATGCGAATTGTGACTCTTTAACAGCGGCGTTGAGCCCGTCGGTGTTTTCACATACGGCGAACACAGATACTTTCACCTTTGATGTGGTGGTTGATATCTTGAAAGACGGCTTTGGCGGCGCGGATGATGCCACGTTCGCGGGGATTGATATCGTCTCTTCACCCATGGCGATGTATGCGAATGCTGCGAATTCGGCACTCACTGCGGTGACAGCCACCAATGCCACCAATGCGACGAATGCAACAACGGCGACGACAGCAACGACGGCAGGTAATGTGACCGGCACCGTGGCCTTAGCCAATGGGGGTACGGGAGCAACGACGGCGGCGGCTGCAAGAGCGGCTTTGGGCTTGGGCTCACTTGCCACCGTGAATACTTCCGGTGTTGCCACTCAGTATTTGAAAGGTGATGGGACTTGGGGAACTCCGGCCAGTGCGCCGGTGACGAGTGTGGCAGGCCGTACAGGGGCTGTGACACTGACAACGGCGGATGTCAGCGGCCTTGGAACTTCGGCGACAATGACAGCAACTGCGTTTGCACAATCAGCGAATAATCTTTCAGATCTTGCCGATGCAGCCACTGCTCGGGGGAATTTGAATGCGGCTGCAAAAGGTGCCAACACCGATATTACCTCCGTGGCTTTAACAGGAGCAGGCACTGCTTTAGCAGTCACTAATAATGCTACGATCGGCGGCACACTGACGGTGACAGGAACTCTGAGTGCGAACCTCACTGGCAACGTCACTGGAAATTTGACCGGGGTCGCACGCCAGGCCTCTTCGCGAGTGGCTCTGGCAACCACGGGGAGTGGGACCGCGTATGTTCTGACGAACACAGTGGGCATTGCCACAGGACCGGTTGCGGGCACCATGGTCAGCTTTAAGTTTCATACAACCAACACTGGAGCGGCGACATTGAACGTCGATGGCACCGGCGCAAAGAGTCTTTTCAGCAAACGTCGTGGTGTGGCCGTGTCGGCAGGAGACTTGGTCTCTGGCAGCTTTGTGACGGCTGTATATGATGGCACAAACTGGGTTGTGGATATTCCGGATCTTTACTTCACAGCTTCTAGTTTAAGTTGTGGAACTTCGGTGACGGCAAATCAAACGGCCAACTGCACGGCGATTACGGCGGCGAATGTGAACGCCGGGGACTTGGTCCAGTGTTCACCGAGCGCAGATCCAAATTCTAAAGTCCAATGGAGTGCCTTTGCAACCGCGGGTAGCATCACCATCCGGGTGGGTTGTAATAATAATACCAGTGCCTGCACGATGACGGCGGTAAACTGGAAATGCATTGTTATGAAATAGGCCTTGTTTTTCCGCCGGAAACTTCATCAAATAAAGTCATGCAAATAAAACAAGTGGATATCTTGATTGTCGGAGCTGGCATCATCGGCAGCTCTATTGGTGCGGAGCTCTCTCGTCGTGGCGCAAAGGTTTGTGTCATCGATAAAGGCACCGTCGGCAAAGGTTGTTCTTACGGAAACGCAGGCTGGATGACTCCGTGTTTTGCGATGCCTCTGCCGATGCCGGGCATGCTTTTAAAATCTATGAAATGGCTGATGGACCCGCAAAGTCCGCTGTATATTAAGCCCTCTTTCTCGTGGGACTTGGCTTCGTGGATGATGAGCTTTCTTAAAGCCATGAACGAAACACAAGCCCGCCGCGCGGTGGAGTGCTTGGTGGTGTTGTCGCAAAAGAGCCTCGAAGAATACCAGAAGCTCGGGCAGAAATATCCCGAGATCCGCTTTGAACAAAAAGGCCTCTTGATGGTCAGCCGTACGGAAGCTGGTGTGGCTTCTGCCGTCGAAGAACTCAATTATGTGAAAAACCTCGGCGTGCCGGGAAAAGTTTTAAATAGCGATGACATTCAAGCGATGGAGCCGGCCTTGAAGGCGCCGCTCTTGGGTGGCGTATACTTCTCGCACGAAGCGATGGCGGAGCCTTTCTTGGTTGTGCAAGCGATGGCGCAAGAAATCCGCAGCCACGGTGGTGAGATTTTAGAAAACACCGAACTTCACGACATGGTTGTGAATAACGGCAAGATCGAAAAAGTTCTAACTTCGGCAGGCGAGATCCATGCAAAGCAAGTCATCGTCGCCACCGGCAGCTGGTCGAAGAGCATGGCAAAGATGCTGCGCCTTCGCGTGCCGATTTTGGGTGGCAAGGGTTATGCGATGATCGTTCCGAAACTTGAAAAGCAACCGCAGTATCCGATGATGCTGGTTGAAAAAAAGATCGCGATCACGCCTCGCCAAAACACGTTGCGCATTGCCGGGACTTTGGAGCTCGTCGATCAGGATTTCTCTATCACCCAAAAGCGCGTTGAAAACATCAAGCGTGGCGCCCGTGAATTCCTGCATCTGCCGGAAGAGTTGCAAGTGCAAGAGCTCTGGGCGGGACTTCGTCCATGCACGCCAGACGGTGTGCCATTGATCGGCCGTCATGACCGGATCAATAACCTTGTGCTGGCAGTAGGGCATCAAATGCTCGGCCTGCAAAGTGGATCGGGCACGGGCTTACTCGTTGCGGATGTGGTTGAAAATAAAACGCCGTTCGTTGATATGGGTGTGTTGAATCCGAACCGGTTTTAAGGTTTAAGTCTAGATATATACATATTCTTGTTTGTAAACATTGAGTTGCATTGTCCACTCATTGGATAATGTAATTGTGATACGTAATATTCTCACACGTATAAATTTTGGAATTGAAAGACGAAATCCTGCTATCGATTTCCTCCGCGGTCTTTCAATTTTCGTTGTCGTTCTGCTTCACTTCGGAATGTATTATACGTCAGAAGTTCCAGGGGTTCCCAGAGTCTTTTCTTTTGCATATTGGGGGTATTTTGCAAGAAATGGCTATCTCGGAGTTTCTGCATTCTTTGTCATCTCAGGTTATTTAATCACAAGTAGGTCATTGGCTCGTTTTCAAGATCTTTCTCTGATCAAGTTTGACGATTTTTATAGCTCTCGCTTTGCACGAATAGCTCCGCCCTTATTGCTTTTAGTAGGTGTGAATTTGTTACTGTACTATCTTGATGAGCCGGGATTTCAGATTCAGAACCTCGATAAGTTTGCCGCATGGGAAATTTTTGTGGGTGCAGTCACAATGCGTCTGAATCTCTATTGGAGCCCGTCCGTCACCGGACTTGGGCTCGGAGTTTTGTGGTCTCTGTCTATAGAGGAGGCTTTCTATGTGGGCTTTCCTATTCTCGCAAAAATTACTAGAAAACTGGCAGTGCTGGTTGCATCGCTAATTGGCCTTGTTGTGTATGCACTAGTTCACAGGTATCAAACATCTTATCCTGAAACCTTCTTTGGGTATTTTAGTTGTTTTGATATGCTTGCCTTTGGCTCTCTCGCTGCGATCTTTCAGAATAGATTTCCGAAATTTAAGACGAAGATGCAAAAGCCCTGGTTAAATATTTTTGCACTTATCTGCATGATCATATTTTACATTTCTCATCATGATCGTGAGTGGGAAGTGTGGGGCTCAAGTGTCTTCGGTCCAATGGTTGTACTGTTCATTCTTTCCGCGGCTCCTCAAGGAGACTCTAAAATGTATACAGGATGGTTCTCTCGGTTGATGCGGGTAATGGGCCTTTATTGCTATGAAATCTATTTGCTTCACATTGTAGTGATTCAATTGACGACACACTATGTTTTTCCAGAGTTGAATTCCACAGACTTCTTTAAAGGAGCAGTGGACATTTTCTTCTTTTTGGTGTGGGGAATAACTCTCGTAATATCAATTCTGATAGCGGAGTATTTTTCAGAACCTGCGCGCCAGTTTTGCTTACGAATGTATCGGCGTCTTCATGCAAAGTATTTAACCACAGAAACGGACTTTCAAGTTCTTCGTGAATAAAGAAAAACCCCGAGTGATCGGGGTTTTTTGCTTTCTAGCGACCGTGATGTGGGCCTGGCATGATCGGGCCATGGCCTGGGCCGTGAATTGGATGGTGCGGGTGATGTGGCGGTGGAGGAGGAGGTGGTGGACGATGCGGACCATGATGAGGTGGGCGGAAAGCGTCGAAAGCGAAAGCGCCTCCGCTCATTGCTGTCACGAACAAGAAAACGGCTAAGAAAGATTTTTTCACATGTTCCCCTTGGTTGGTGTTGAGTGCGACAAATTTTGTCGACGTTCATTTTCTAGCAAAGGGCCTTTTGTTGAATCAATGAAACAATGGTGGAATCACTTCCAGAATTCTCGTGAGTGTGCGTTCATTTGCCAAGCATAATGGCACCAGCAAAAAACAATTATGGAAGGGTGTTTTGATTCTAAGCGAATCATTTGAGAAACTAAGGAATAGTGGAAGATAACGTCATCTCAAATCGATGCACTTTTAAGTAGGTCATCTTGGGACGAGAGGATTCACCGTCGAAACTCGTCTTATCTAGGAAGCTCTCAAAAGGGGGTTCCTATGCGGATCGTAACTTTAGTTGTTATTGCACTTCTTATTACGGGTATTAGTTTCGCTGACGATCGTTTGGATCAAGTTCCTGCTATGTCCGGTAAAGTTGAAATTATGGATCAGCTCGGACTGATACAGCACGCAGACCCTACGGCGCGAGTGATGATTCCGCCACGAAAGAAAACTCAGAAGGCGGCTCCTCCTGTGCAAGTCAGAATTCACCACTTGGCTGATATCATGACGGATGGGGATTAGAACAAAGACTTTCTTTTGCGAAGCTCGTTGTGAAGAGCGGCTTGCATTTTTTCCTGGATTTCATCGCAAATATCGCGGATGAGATTCATATCCGTCGTGGCTTTCTTGCCGTACGGAAGCTGAATGGGCTCAAGAAAAATAATTTTCCATTTCACCGGCAGTGGTACTACATTGAGTGGCAGTGGAATCACCAGGCCTTTTAAAAATTTGGTGAGCTTAAGCTGGCTCAAGTTGATTTGACTTTCTTCAGCGCCGATCACCAGACATGGAACAATGGGGGCGCCGGTTTCTAAAGCCATGCGCACAAAACCGCGACGGAACTCTTGCAGCTCGTACATCTTTTGTGTCGGTTTAAAGTTGCCAGCTTCGCCCTCTGGAAAGATCACGATCAAATGGCTCTTTTTTAGCTCCGCTACGCCGTTGCTGTAAGTGGCTTCGGTAAAGCCCATTTTCTGTGCGGGCAGGGCGGTGGTCTTCGTCAAGAACCAGAAATGATGGGTGAGGACGCGGGGAATGCGCTTGGCGTTCTGTGCGAGGATGTGCGCAAGAAGTGCCGCATCAATTCCCATATAGCCCGAGTGGTTGGGGGCGACAATCACAGGTCCTTTGCGGGGTATGTTCTCTAGGCCCTCGATTTCCAAGCGGAAATATTTACGGACGAGCTCCATCAGCCAACGCGGAAGAACGCGAAAGAGCAACACATCCCGATCGAGATTCTTCAGATTAAAAACTTTTTCGTTGGGTTTCCTAAAAAAATTTATCATGATGGTTGGTGCCCAGGGAGTTTGTCTATGTCTCGTTATATCATTTCCATTGATCAAGGTACAACTAGCACGCGTACAGCGATTGTGAACCAAGCCGGAGGTCTCGTCGGTCAGCAGAACGAAGATTTCCGCCAAATATTCCCGCAACCGGGTTGGGTCGAGCATGACCCTGAAGATATCTGGAAGACAACGCTCAATACTCTGAAGAAAACCATGGAGCAGACTCGCATTCGCGGGGATCAGATTGCCGCAATCGGCATTACGAATCAAAGAGAAACCGTGGTTGTGTGGGATCGCAAAACCGGCAAGCCGATTTACAACGCCATCGTGTGGCAATGTCGTCGGACGCAGGACGTTTGTGAGAAATTGAAACGTAATAATAAAGAAAAAGTCATCAACAAGAAAACGGGCCTAGTGATCGATCCGTATTTCTCAGCGACAAAGATCCAATGGATCTTAAAAAACGTCCCAGGCGCCAAAGAGCGTGCTCGCAAGGGTGAACTTGCGGCGGGCACGATTGATACGTTCTTGCTGTGGCGTCTTACGGGCGGCGAGTCGCACAAGACGGATGTCAGCAATGCTTCGCGCACGATGCTAATGAATATTCACACGGGCTGGTGGGACGACGAATTGCTGAAGCTCTTCGAAGTTCCAGAGTCTTTGTTGCCAGAGATCGCGCCTTCAAGCGGTGAATTCGGTGTGACGAAGGGCCTTGATGTGATTCCAGATGGAATCCCTGTCGCGGGTATTGCGGGTGATCAGCAAGCGGCCTTGTTTGGACAGACTTGTTTTGATGCGGGCGATGTGAAATGTACCTTCGGCACGGGCAGCTTTATTTTGCTCAATACTGGTTCGAAGCCCGTGGCATCGAAATCACGATTGCTCACGACGATTGCGTGGAAACTGCGTGATCAAAAAATGACTTACGCTGTAGAGGGCGGAGCTTTCATCTGCGGAGCTGCGGTTCAGTGGCTGCGCGATGGTTTGCAATTCTTTCAGCATAGTTCGGAAGTGGAGCAACTTGCGGCTTCAGTGCCAAGTAGTGAAGGCGTCGAGTTCGTACCGGCACTGACAGGCTTGGGTGCGCCACATTGGAACCCAGAGGCCCGTGGCGTGTTGTGGGGTTTGACCCGCGGTACGACGAAGGCGCATGTCGCGCGCGCGACGTTGGAAGCGATGGCTTTGCAGAATGTCGACATCTTGACGGCAATGCAAAAGGATCTTGGTAAGAAGTTGCGTTCTATCAAAGTGGACGGTGGTGCTTCGGCGAATAACTTATTGATGCAGATGCAGGCTGACTATTCGGCGACGGAAGTGGTGCGCCCACAGATCGTCGAAAGCACGGCGATCGGTGCCGCGTATCTTGCGGGTCTCGGTGTTGGATTCTGGAAAGATGTGAATGAAATCAAAAAGATCTGGAAGAGCGATAGAGCTTTCAAAGTCGAAATGGCGGCGAAGGATCGTAAGACGCGTCTTGATCGCTGGGAAAAAGCGGTGAAGAAGGCTTAGGACTTTTTCTTGAGTTTTGAATTCACAATTTGAAAACGAGTTCTGAAAAGAACTCGTTTTTTTATTTTCGTATTAGAAGAAAAATTCTCTTGCAGCCTATTTTTGGCTCTTTCAATCTGCATAAATTGCGTTTTGATTTCCTCCTTGTGATGGATGGTGCGAAAGACCTGATCGCGGTTCTCAGAGGAGATAAACGCGTTTTAGCCACCTTCAAGATCTTGCTCTGAATAGCACTTGTCTAATAGAAAAAACCTAAAATTCAATCTCAAAAACCCGTGGTAGATTACCTCTGAAATTTTACATCCGCTACGGAGGTAATGTATGCAAAGATCTTTTAGAGTGAATCACCTTTCAAATTCAGAGTTGCTTTTGCGCTTTAATAAACTTGTGCAAACTGAAAGGAAAATCACTCATCTGGTTTTAGAGTGTATTGCGGAAATTGATACGCGACGCCTTTATTTGGAGAAGGCCTATCCAAGTCTTTATGAATTTTTGGTTAAAGAATTTGGCTATAGCCCTTCGGCAGCAGTGAGGAGAATAGAGTCTGCAAGGCTTTTGCGGGAAGTGCCTGAGGTGGCGGTAAAAATTGAAAGCGGCGCTATTAACCTTTCTCAGCTCTCGAAAGTACAGCAGGCAGTGAGAGTGGTGCAAAAAACTCAAGAGAGAAAGATGGATACTCAGGAAAAGACTGAGCTTATTGCTCTTATTGAAAATACCACCCAAGAGCAAACGCAAGTGATCCTGAACCAGAAACTTTCTATTCCCATCACGACTGTATGTAAGCAAAGACATCATGCGGATGAGTCTGTGACTTTAACCATTCACCTCACTAAAGAACAGATGGAGATTTTGACTCATGCTCGGAATTTAATTTCGCACGCAGTTCCAGATAAAAACTGGAGTCAGGTATTCAGCTACCTAGCGCAAAAAGAAATCACTCGTAGGACCGCTCTGAGGAAGAGAGCGCCTGCTCAATGTGTCCTAAAAGCCGATTCTACAACCGCCACGGTGGTTGGAAAACCGCTGACTCAGGCTGTGAAAAAGTCAGTTTTTGCTCGCCAGGCTTGTTGTCAGTTTAGAGATCCTAGCTCGGGTAAAGTCTGTGGGAGTAAGCGCTTTTTGCAGGTGGATCATAGGCGGCCTCAATGGGCTGGGGGAAGCAATGATCTTTCAAACCTGCAGGTGCTCTGCGCTCAGCATAATCAATACAAATACCGTCGAGAGAGTTTTTGTAGTTATTCATGAAGGCATCGGACGAAGATGAGGCAAATCGCGAGATGCCTCATTCCCCCGCCGCATAATAACCCTCCTCCTATTCATTTCACTCCCATTCCACATTCGTCTATACAGTAGACGTTCCTGAATTAAAGCGCCTGTTCGCCGGGGAAAATCGTTAGGATTGGGTGCGGATGTCGCTTTTTTCGGTAATCTCTCGCTAGAGCGCTTATAACTAGCTCACTCACAAATGAGGTTTTTATGAAAAAACTCGGTCTTGTCCTTACCACGGTTTTATTTAGTACTCAGGTTTTCGCGGCGGCCACTCTCCGCGTTCCATTGCTCTTGAATGACGGCCGTAGCGATAAGAATGTTCCTGTCGCAGCCCTCAATGCCAAGCTCGCAGCTAAAGGCATCCAAGGCTTCCCGGAATCACTCGATATCACCGCAGACACTGGTTATCAGACCTTTGATGCTGCTCAAAAGAAGCTCGCTCAGATCCTGCAATCTTTGGGTGAAGATCCCAATGAAATGAGCTTCGTTACAGGTCTCTTCCCGACGGAAATCGACACCGCTCAATCGAAAACTTGCTACACCGGCAACCCAACGGAAGTGCCAGACGCGATCAGAAGCTTGATCGATATCGGTTACTCCGACCAGCTCAATATGTTTGCGTTGAAGTACAAGCAAACGGCGACGGCGATTGACGAAAACACAGACCTCACTGATTCAGACACTCAGGATTTCTTAAATGGCTCTGATCTCTGGAAAAACTGGAAGGGCCAAGGAGAATCGATCCTGATCCTGTCTTCCATCGGCGACGGTGGCGACGATCTCCAAGAGTCTTTGATTCCGAGATGTAAATAAACGGTATCCAGGCCGCTTTGGCAGGTTGAATCAACATAGTTGACAAAAGCAACTATGTTGATTACACAGGTCGCATGAAAAAGAACCTGCAAAAGAACGTCTTTACGATCCGCAGTTTCAGCCGTAGCTACACGGATAAACTCGGAATCCTCAATGAAAAGCCCTATGATCCATCGTTAAACCTGACGGAATCCCGGATTGTGTATGAGCTCGCTCAGCATCAACAGCTTCGCTCGAAGGATCTGCTGGGTTTGCTAAGTTTGGATAAAGGATATCTCAGCCGAGCTCTGGCTTCTTTGAAAAAGAGAAAGATATTAACCGAGCATCAAGGCACCGAAGACACCCGGGAAAAGTGGCTCAGCCTGACCGAGAAGGGCTCGCAGCTTTTTGAAAAGATCGACGGAATTTCTATTGAGAGAACCGAAGAAGTCTTGCAGCACCTTTCGCCCTTTCAGCGTTCTGAACTGAATCAGCATTTGGCAGCCGCGCAACTCATTTTAGATCCAAAACAGAAAATCGATATTTCCGAAGTACAAATTCGTGATTTAAAACCCGGCGACCTTGGCTGGGTTATTTCTCGCCATGGCGAGATCTATGCGGCTGAGTATGGCTGGACTATCGACTTCGAATTTCTAGTGGCTGACATCGCCAGCCGGTTTGCGCAAAAAAATGATCCAAAGTTTGAGAGGGCATGGATTGCAGAGGCCCGAGGACTGCGCTTAGGCTGCGTCTTTTTAGTAAAAGAGGACGCTAAAACAGCAAAGCTTCGAATTCTGCTTGTCGATCCGATGGCGCGCGGCCTTGGGTTGGGATCCCGTTTAGTTCAAGAATGCATTCGCTTTGCCAAAAGCTGCGGCTATAAGCAAGTCACCTTGTGGACGAATGATATTCTGACTTCAGCCCGAAAAATCTATGAAGCTGAAGGCTTTGTTTTAGAGAAAGAGGAAAAGCACACAAGCTTTGGAAAAAAACTCAACGGGCAGTATTGGTCTAAAACGCTTTAGGCCTCATAAATAGTCCTCGCCAAAATCCGCCACAGGCGCTAATCTCGGGCCTGTGGGAAAATTCAATAAGGTAAACATCGAAATCGGCAATATCTGCAATCTTCAGTGCAGCTTCTGTCCCCCCGTGGAGCGAGAGAAGGCCATGATGAGTATTGAGATGTTTACCTCGATCATCGAGCAAGTAGCCCCTCTGACAGAACAAGTGACCCTGCACCTGATGGGCGATCCCTTAGTTCACCCAAAGCTTGCCGAGTTCCTGACAGTCTGCGAACGCTTTCAAGTGCCGGTGTTTTTCGTGACCAACGGAGTTCTCCTCAACACCGTTCGCGAAGAGCTGTTACTAAATCCCATCATCCGCCAAGTTAATTTCTCGCTGCATAGTTTTCACGATAATTACGGCGATAAAGATCCAAGCATTTATCTCGGCAAGATTTTTAAATTCACCGAACGCGCTTTTGTTGAGCGTCCCGAGTTGTACATCAACTACCGCCTGTGGAATCTCGAAGCTCCGGTCGGAGTCGGGGCGCAGAACCGCTCGATGCTCGAACGCGTGTGCCAGCACTTTAATTATGAATTCAATCGCCAGATTGATGTGCGCCAAAATAAAAGTGTGCGCATCAAGAACCGCTTGCACTTGCACTTTGATACCGAGTTCACATGGCCCGCCCTCGATCTACCTTTGCTTGGTGGCCGCGGTACTTGTTACGGACTTTCAAGTCATTTCGGAATTCTCGCCGACGGCACGGTGGTGCCATGCTGTCTTGATAAAGAAGGCAAGATTCCGCTCGGCAATGTGAAAGAAGCGCCGATCACAGATATTCTTGCAAACGAGCGTTCCACAAAAATCCTCAAAGGCTTCCGAGATAATAAACTCGTTGAAAAACTCTGCCAGCGCTGCAATTACATCACGCGCTTTGCTGATCCTGTCATTTAGAGCCAATCTGCGCCTGTTTCGGTGAGCACGGAACTTGCTTTAGAGAAAAACGGTGAGTTTAACCAGCCGTTTTGGCTCCAAAGTAAAGGATCGTAGAATGTTAACAACTACCAAAAGAGTTTTGGCAGCGGCACTGGCGCTTTCGTCGCTGGTGGCAAGTAACCCTTCCTTGGCTGCGCTTGAAGGTTCAGCCCGCATCAATCAAGTGACGCGTAAATCTGGTGGCCAACTTTATCGTGCTTACTTAGCTAGTCCGATTTCGCTTTCTCGTGTTTCCATTGATGTTCTTTCGGCGAAAGCCAAAATCCATGACGCCGCCATCGTGACTGCATCCATGGCGAGCATTCCGCTTTATAACTTGCAGGAGACCGCTGTGATCCCAGCCGGGAAGAGCGCGGTCTCTGAATATATTAATCGCAATGACTTGATCATCGCTGTCGATGTTCAAGCAGAATCTTTCGGTGCCGTTGCAGATTTGCGCTTGCGCGTGGCTTCGGAAGATGGTGCACCTAAAATCTCGGCGGTGATTCCGCAAGATAGCTCCGGTTCTTTGAACCCAGCTCCGCCTTCATCGCCTCAGCCACCGCCATACTACCCACAACCAACTCCGCCGCCACCACCACCTCCACCAACGCCGACTCCGCCAGAAGTGGTGTACTTGAGCTATCCGTTCTCAAACCGTGGCAATCAGAAAATTTCTTGCTCAGCAACCGACAAGGGCTGGGAAGAGCACTGGGGCGGGCACGGCAGCTGCGGTGAGTGCTTGAAGAAACACGGTGAGTGCATTGAAACTTGCACAGCAACCGACGTGGTTGTGTACGGCACAGGCTATGATGTTTACGGACGCATTGCGAAGTTCGAAGGCCGCGGTGGTGATTCTTACGATGCTCGTCGCGATATGCAGCAAGTGTGTGATTACTACCGTCTGACTCGCTGTGAATCTGATCCTGGAAAATCAGACTCGACAAACAGTGACGTGGTTTCAAGACGTTCTTGCAAATAGTCCCTACTTAAAAAGTTTGATGTCGAACTTCTTCGTGGCCTTCGGGCTGCGAAGTTCGGTGGCCAATTTCAGTGCCAGATTGCCGGCCTCTGAACGGACCAGATAGGCCGGTTTTTCTAAAGTTCCATGACGGGTGATTTTTTTACCTTTGATTTCCTTGGTCACGGACTCCGTATAGACTTCTTCGACGGTGCCCGAAACCGGCTTACCGAGCCATAGCCATTCGACTTTGCTTTTTTGTTTGAATTTTTCCATAGTGTCTTTCGCTTCTGCTCTTAAGACTGAGGCACCTTTTGGATTTTATTAATGTCATATCCCATGGCTTCAAGTTTTTTATAGATGGCGTCTAAAGTTTCGGGCGGCAGAGTTTTACCACGTGCCATGATCCAGACGTAGTTTCGGCTTGGTACGCCGATCACGGTGTAAGAATAATCCGGGGCTAAATCAATCACGAGATAGGCAAATTTGAGCGGCCACCACGGCTGAACTCTCCACTCGGCGTTGGTTTTTTCATCGTAGATCCATGCCTTCTGGGGATAGCTTTTAAGTTCTCCACCCGGGTGATCTTTGCGATAGTGAAAATCGACATCAATGCGCTTTTCCTTCTCGTTCCAAGTGTAAGCCTCCACCGCATTGGTCGCGCCCTTTTCAACAAAGGTCGGAATATTGGCAATCACAAACCATGGCCCCATAAATTTCGGAATGTCGACATAACTCACTGTTTTGAGCGGTTCGGTGTGTTTCATGGTTTCGCAACCTCCCAGTAAAAAAATCAGACACAAAAGTGAACAGAGGACTTTGAGATTTTTCATAAAACCTCCTTATTCAAGCTGCTTAAGGTAAGCAATATACTCTTCCATGGACTTCAAATATGTCACGGGTCGCTCCAATTTAGCTTTAAACTCAAAAGTGTTCCGGCCAGCAATAAGAATGTGAACTTTCTTTGGCAAATTCTTGTCGAGAAAATTCACATAGGAGTAAAGACTTTCTTTTGCACCTTCTTTTTCTGAAACCGTGCTTGCAAGAAGAAGGTGAGTGGCCTTATAGCGAATGCAGCTCTCGCACAGGTCCATCTTCGGAGTGCTAGGGCCCAAAAAAAGAGTCTTCACTGAATTCTCGGCGGCAAGGGTTGCAGAGATCACAATCCCCATATCATGTAGATCTCCCTCGGGAGTTGTCATCACCAGACGGGATTCTGATTTTGCTTTGCGAGATTTTGCACGCATCAGCACAAGCTGCTCTTTGACGAGGGCTGAAAGAATATGCTCTTGCGCTACGGTAAATTGACCCTCGCCCACCAGGTAACCCATGTGACCCACTAAGGGCATCAATGTTTGTTGGATAAACGGCTCGGCCTTCATAGCACTTCTTTTTTTGTCTAAAAGATCTTTGATTTCATCCCACAAAAAAAGCTGAGCTTTTCCCATGACGGTTTTTAAAAAACCATCTTGAACACGCTCTTCGTTGCTGGAAGACAAAGTTTCGGTCTCTGGAACAAGGGCTTTAAGTTCCTTTAAAGAAAGACCCGCAATATCGCCGATGCGATGGCCCTTTGTGCTGAGTTCATCCAAGAGCCGGGCTTTTTCAATATCTTGCAAAGTGTAAAGGCGGCGGCCCGTGTCAGTTCTTTGAGGGTTAAAGGCCTGGTAACGGTTTTCCCAGCCACGCAAGGTGAACTCGGAAAGTCCAGTGATCTCAATAAGCTGTCGTATAGAGAAAAATTCTTTGGGCCGACTCGACATATTTCTAATAATAAATCACGGACTTGGTTTTGTATAGAAAATTCTATACAATATCAGTCACATCATATAACTCCCTTACGGGCGAGGTGAATCGTGAAAATAGCGGTGATCGGCGGGGGAATCAGTGGTCTTGGCAGTGCGTGGATTCTGAGCCAGAAACACGAAGTGCATCTTTTTGAGTCGGAAAACCGTCTCGGCGGACACGCTCACACCGTGCAAGTACAAAGCGTGCAGGCCGGAAAAGTTCCTGTGGATACGGGATTTTTGGTCTATAATGATCTGACTTACCCACATTTGCGTTCGTTCTTTAAAGAGCTGCAAGTTGAAACTGTTGAATCAGACATGTCCTTGGCGGTTCGTTCCCTATACCAGGGCCTTGAGTGGGCGGGCACGAACCTCGACACGGTCTTTGCTCAACGAAGAAATCTTTTGCGTCCGCGCTTCTTACAAATGCTGGCGGATATTTTACGCTTTCACCGTGAATCCGAAGAAAATCTTCGTCAGGCCCAGCAGCTCGGTTGGTCCCTCGGTGAACTTCTGAAGCGTGGAAAGTATAGCGAAGCTTTCCGTAAAGATTATCTCTTACCCATCGGTGCGGCAATCTGGTCGACTCCAGAGAAAGGGATGGAAAGTTTCCCGGCTTCTACCTTCTTAGCTTTCTTTATTAATCACCGGCTTTTGCAAATCAACGAACGCCCGGTATGGCGAACCGTCAAAGGCGGCTCGATTGAATATGTCCAAAAAGTTGCCGCGAAGATTCCATTTATTCACACTGGCGTAGCTGTGTCTGAGGTGCAAAGACAGTCTCAGGGAGTGCAGGTTCGAGTCGGTGGCGAGAGCCTGAACTTTGATGCGGTGGTTTTTGCCACTCACGCTCCGGTCACCAGCAGGATTTTGCGTGGTCAGAGCCCGCTTGAACGAAAGGTTTTGAGCGCAGTTCAAACTCAGAACAATCGCACCATCCTTCATCAGGATGAAAGCTTTATGCCTGAAAGAAAGAAGTGTTGGTCTTCGTGGAATGTTCTAAGTGCTCCACCCCAAGAAGAGCATGAGGCCGTATCTCTGACTTATTTTATTAATAAGCTCCAGCCTTTGGGCACGCCTGAGAACTATTTTGTCACCTTGAATCCACGGAAAGAAATTCATCAACCCCTGGGTGAATTTGATTATGCTCATCCACAGTTTGATCAAAAAGCGATTGAAGCACAGACTTTATTGCCGGAAATTCAAGGGCAAGGGGGCGTTTATTTTGCGGGTGCATGGACTCGCTATGGATTTCATGAAGACGGCCTCTTAAGTGCGGTCCGAGTGGCAGAGCTTTTCGGCATTCAGCCACAGTGGTGGGAACGGTTATGAGCCAAGCTTTTTTCTTGCACGGTCATGTGGGGCATTCCCGCTTAGGAATCAAAGAAAATGGATTCCGATATCCGATTTTTAATTATCTTTTCTGTTGTCGGGATGAAGAGTCGATATCCTCAGAATTACGCCAAAGATTTCATCGGGTCCTCGGCCTGCGAGCCAGGGACTATTTAGACGGCCAGGCTGAGTCTTTCGATCGAGGAATTCGCGAGTTTTTAAAGATTCATTGCAAATATGAGGTTGAAGAAGTTTGGCTGCAAACGTGCCCACGAATGTTCGGCTATGTTTTTAATCCCGTGAGCTTCTGGTTCTGTAAAAGAAACGGAGAGCTCGAGGCCGTTCTTGTTGAGGTTAACAATACATTTGGCGAACGACATTTTTACTGGCTGTATAAGCCTGGAGAAATGATTCATCCATTTCAGTGGCTGCGCGCTGAAAAAGTTTTTCACGTCAGTCCCTTTTACCCCGTGGATGGATACTATGAGTTTCGCTTTCAATTCACCGGAGAGAAATCACGGGTTGATATTGTTTATTTCTCAGAAGCCGGCAAGATTCGCCTGATCACATGGATTAAAGGAAATCTTAAACCACAGGCCAAGCAGACTCTGTTTTCATTGCTATGGCGCTATGGCTGGATGACCCCGCTTGTGGTCTTACGCATTCATTGGCAGGCACTGAAGCTATGGTGCAAACGAGTTTCATTCTTTTCAAAACCAGAACCCCCGACCAAGGAGATCACATGAAAAGTCTTTCAATTAAGGCCAGACTTTTTTTAAGGCTTTTAAAAAATACCAAAGGCGGTACCGTGCGCGTGGTTTTCCCAGACGGCACCCAAGACATTTTTGGCGCGGGACTTCCGGAAGTCTCTGTCGAGGCCCGTGACTGGCAAGTTTTTGATGAAATGGTTGATAAAGGGGATCTTGGCCTTGCGGAGACGATCATCTCGGGCCGTCTTGTCGTGAGCGACGTCAGCCAGCTGGTTCAGTGGGCTTGTCGCAATGATCAGGACCTTGCCAGATTCATCCATGGGACATGGTATGGAACTTTGGCCGATCGCTTCCGCCGGGTCTTGACTCGCAATAGCCGTGACGGAGCTAAACGCAACATCATGGCTCACTATGATTTAGGAAATGAATTCTATAAACTTTGGCTCGATCCAACCATGACGTACTCATCGGCGCTATATACGGAGGCCGATCAAGATTTAACGGTGGCGCAACTGCAGAAATACGATCGCATTATTGATCAGCTGGGAATTAATGCCGGAGATCATATTCTGGAGATCGGTTGCGGTTGGGGTGGGTTTTTCAGTCGAGCAGTCGAACGCACGGGGTGTAAGGTCACGGCGGTGATGAATTCACCGGCTCAGGCTAAGCACAACCGTGAGATGATCGCGCGCAAAGGCCTTGAAGGACAAGTTGAGCTTCGCCAGCAAGACTATCGCGATATCGAAGGCCGGTTTGACAAGATTGTTTCTATTGAAATGATCGAAGCCGTCGGTGAGACTTACTGGAAAACTTTTTTTGATAAAGTGTCGGCCTCTTTAAAATCAGGAGGGCAGGCGATGATTCAGTCCATCACCATTCAAGATTCTCTCTTTGATAATTACCGCGAAAAAACGGACTTTATCCAGCGCTATATTTTCCCGGGAGGAATGCTTTTGGCGCCTAAGGTGTTTAACTCCTACGGAGGGAACAGCGGTCTGAAAGTGGCAGCGCCCTTTGAGTTTGGTCTTTCTTATGCCGAGACTCTGAACCGGTGGCTTCAAAGCTTCAACGACAAAGAACAAGACGTCCGCGCACTGGGATTTGATGATCATTTCATGCGTCTCTGGCGCTTGTACCTTTCTTATTGTGAAGGAGCCTTCCGCGCGGGGCGAATCAATGTCGGTCACTATCATTTGCAAAAGTAAATAAAAGGGGGATGTTGTATGGTTCTCGGATTTTTTATCGATTTAATGGAGAGGGGATTGTTACCTCAGTCTTGCATTCGTTGGGGAATTCGTCATCTCTGTCACACGCGCCTCAAGAGTCTTGCCAGTGACAATCCCGAACAGGAACAAGAGAGGGATTCTCGTTACATTCAAGAACTCAAGCAGTCGGCCATTGCCTTTGCTACTCAGAAGGCCAATCAGCAGCACTATGAAATCCCAGCTGAGTTTTATAATCTTGTTCTGGGACCACGGCGCAAATATAGTTCCGGCTTCTGGCCTGAAAACTGCCAAAGTCTCGCCGAGTCTGAAGATCAAGCTTTAGAAATTTCCATTCAACGGGCCGAGATCGAAGACGGTATGAGCATCCTTGATTTGGGCTGTGGCTGGGGCTCGATGACTTTGAAACTGGCTGAAATGTTCCCGAATGCGAATATAAAAGCACTTTCAAACTCTTCATCGCAGCGGGAGTTTATCATGGCCGAAGCTCAGCGGCGTGGGTTTATGAATATCCAAGTCGTGACTGGTGATATCAGCGTTTTCGCCGGTCAAGGTTGGGAATCCACCTTTGATCGGGTGGTGAGTATTGAAATGCTTGAACATGTTCGCAACTACGAAGCCCTTTTTGAAAAAATCAGCGGTTGGCTTAAGCCCGGCGGCAAAATGTTTGTTCATATTTTTTCTCACCGTCAGCATGCTTACCCCTTTGACGTCGAGGGTGAGGATAACTGGATGGGAAGATATTTTTTCACCGGCGGGCAAATGCCGAGCCACCATCTTCTGACTCGCTTTCAAAAACATCTCCTTCTTGAGGACGAATGGGCTTGGAGTGGTCGGCATTATCAGAAGACTTCTGAAGCGTGGTTACGGAATATGGATCTGCATAGGGGCCAAATTCTGGAAATCTTTAAAAAGGTCTATGGCGAAAACGAAGCTTCACGCTGGCTGGAACGCTGGAGAGTATTCTTTATGTCTTGCGCGGAGCTCTTTGGCTATCGTCAGGGAAGAGAATGGGGCGTATCTCATTACCGATTCGTGAAAAGATAGGAGGTTCAGATGGATTTCTCACTGTCGATTGTCGCCGCAGTTGTATTAATGCTGGTGGTAATGTCTGTCACTTGGCTATTGGCGAAGCGCTGGGATAACTACAGCATTGTCGATGCTGCCTGGGCAGGATCTTTTGCCATCATCGCATTGTTTTTTGCCCTGACTCAGCCCGGGTTGCTGCTACGGAAAACTCTCATGCTTTTTGCCGTGGGAATTTGGAGTTTGCGCTTAGCCATTTTTCTAACACGCCGGATTCGCAGTCATCATCCGGTGGAGGACTCTCGGTATCAGCAGCTCCGGGCTGAGTACGGAAAGCACGCACCGGCGCGGTTCTTTTTATTCTTTCAATATCAGGCTTTGAGTGTTGTTTTGTTGGCGATTCCTTTTTTAGAAGTCTTTCGGTCGGACATAGGCTCTTTAAGCGGTGTTGAGATCGCCGGGTTTTTATTGATTTGCTTGTCTTTGATCGGCGAAAGCATCGCAGACGCTCAAGCACAGAAATTTAAGCAGAATCCCGAGAATAAAAATAAAACCTGCCAAGTGGGGCTCTGGCGTTACTCGCGTCACCCGAATTATTTTTTTGAAAGCTGTGTGTGGTGGGGATTTTACCTCTTTGCAATCGGTGCTGCCGGCGCTTATTACACTGTCTATGCGCCTTTGATTATTTTATTTTTGCTCTTGAAGGTCACTGGAGTACCACCATCGGAGGCCGCTGCTTTGAAAAAACGCGGTGAGGAGTACCGTCGTTATCAGCAAACAACTTCAATGTTTGTCCCATGGTTTCCGAAAAAGGACCCTCATTGATGATGAAACGAGTGCAGACTTTTTTGCAGGATCAACTTCGCCAGGGTACAAGCCCCCAGGCTTTGGCTCTCACTATTGCCGTCGGAGCAGCTATTGCAGTTTTTCCGACTCTCGGCGCGACCACTTTGCTTTGTTTTCTCGCGGGTGTTGTTTTGAAATTGAATCAACCTGCACTTCAAGTGATTAACTATGCGTTAGCGCCACTCCAGCTTCTGTTGATTCCATTTTTTCTAAAGTTGGGGGCGTGGATTTGCCGGGTGCCGGCGGTCTCAGTCAACCCTCAAACGATGATCGCTGAATTCTGGGCTAGTCCTGGAAAGTTTCTGGCCGACTACGGATGGGCAGGGCTTCAGGCCATTCTTGCGTGGATTGTGGTGGCTCCGTTCATCGTCCTTATCACACGCTTTGTGATGAAATATTTAATCGATAAAGCGCAAAAAATACGGAGCCCGAAATGAAATTCTATTCGTTGATCATTTCTTTTTTGCTCTCTATTTCGGCGACGGTTTGGTCGGCCAGTGAAACGATTGTGTCTCGCTTATTTCCCATTGGCCAGACGGAGCAAAAGCCTCTGTACACTCAAACCACTCAAATTGAAAAAAACGGTCCGGAGTCTTTCACTTCCAACGCGCGCATTGAAGATGCCAAAGGCCAGATCATGATGACAGAAGTGGTGGTGGTGAAAGAAGGGACCTTGGTTTCTCAAAAAGTCACTCAGCTACAAACTTCTCAAGCCTGGGATTTAGCCGTTCAAGCAAAGAAAGCCACTTATCAAAGTTTTAAGCTGAAGGGCGACGGCTCTAGGGATAAAACCAGCGAAAATTCTGTCGAGATGGCTGAAGACTTTATCAATGGACCGATGATTGAACTCTTCATTGTCAAACACTGGCAGACTCTGATTGAAGGAAAGACGGTCAAGGCTCATTTGAGTGTGCTTGAGCTCGAAAAACCAGTCTCGTTTGAATTTAAGAAAGAGGCGGACAGCTCACGTGGCGGGCAAAAAGTTTTAGTGGTTCAAATGAGGCCGGCTAATTTCTTGATCGCGATGCTGGTCGATCCGATTCGTCTCGAATTTAGTTATGAGGGAAAAAGGCTCGTTTACTTTAAGGGCCGCACACCCTTAAAGATTCAAGAGGGAGGTAAAAATATCCCTCTTGATGCAGAAATTCTTTATTCGGTTCAGTAGTTATTCGCGTTCTGCAACAACGCTCAAGCTGAATGAATCTTTCACGTCCCCAGGGCGGCCGACGGCAACTTCGGCTTTGCTGTTTTCAGCCGTCATGATTTGCGGCTGGCCTAGAACTTTACGCTCGCCGTTTTCAATCACACCCACGATGAATTTCATCAAAATTGCTTTGCGCCCTTTGATTTGGCCTTGGCCTTCACTCGGAGTCACGGCGATGAAAGTCTCGCGGCCATCGTCGCCTTTTTGCGTGACCATCGCTTCTTCGCCCGCGTTGGTGATGATCTTTACGGTTGCAACGTACTTGCCGTTGATACTGAGATCGCTATTGATTTTGTAAGTCTCTGTGGCCGCAAAAGAGAAAGAAGGAAGCAAAGCCAATGTGAAAATCATTTTCTTCATATTGATTCCTATTTCTGACGCTCAAGGAACTGATCGCTTGCACGCAATTGATCAGTCATGTTTTTAAGACGAACCACGAAAGACTTCATCATACAAGCGGCCCATACCGGAAGCTCCGACAACAACTGCTCATACCCTTCGGCAGAGACTTTAATCACAGAAGTCTCTGTGATCGCTTGTGCAGAAGCCGAACGGGGTTTGTTATCAAGCAGCGCGAACTCACCGAAGGACTCGCCCTCTTCGACGGTCATGATGTCGATGCGCTTACCGAGTTTGTTTTTAGTAAAGATTTTCACTTGGCCAGTTTCTACGATGTAGAAGTGGCTTTCGATATCGCCCTCGAAAAAAATAAAGTCATTAGGCGCATAGGTTTCGCGAACAATGGCTGTTCCACTGGTTGCAATTGTTTCCGTCGACATTTGAAGCTTCCCTCCTACGTTCTATATCAGCTTCTGAAGTTCGTGCACGTTGCGTATGTAGCTCACTTTTTTATCCTTAGAGATTTTGAAATCTCCTAAGTGACGCTTGTTGGAGAAGGGAAGTACAAAATGAGTGAATCCCAGTTTATCGGCTTCTTTCAAACGTGTTTCCACGAATGAAACTCCGCGAACTTCGCCGGTCAATCCGATCTCTCCGAAGAACACCGTTTTCGCATCAAGCTCTTTACGGCCTTCCGTCGAAAGAATCGCAGCTGCCACTGCCAAGTCCGCCGCCGGTTCAACCAGCTTCAGTCCTCCAACCACATTAATAAAAATGTCACTGTGGCTGAGGCGAATGTCAAGGTGTCGGTCTAGGACCGCGGTGAGCAGGTGCAAGCGGTTCACGTCGATTCCAAGGGCTGTTCGACGTGGCATCGCCATCGGACTTGAGAGCGTTAACGCCTGAACCTCGCACAAAAGCGGTCTTGTCCCTTCCATCGATGCAAAAACTGCAGAACCAATCAATTGGTTGCCGCGTTCCTCGAGGAAAAGCTCTGAGGGATTCGAAACTTCCTCAAGTCCTTTGGCGTTCATCTGAAATACGCCGAGCTCTTGGGCCGCGCCGAAGCGATTTTTTAGGGAGCGGAGTAAACGGAAGTTGTAAGAAGCGTCACCGTCAAAAGACAACACGCAGTCCACCATGTGTTCCAAAACTTTTGGTCCCGCGATGCTGCCATCTTTTGTGACGTGACCAATCAGGATGACCGTGATGTTTTCTTGTTTAGCAAGGCCCATCAGATGCCCCGCGCACTCACGCACTTGTGACACGGACCCGGGAGCGGCCTGAAGGTCGGAAAGATAAACGGTCTGAATCGAGTCGACGACCAACACATCCGGCTTTTTGTGGCGAGCCAATTCCATAATCGTATGCAGGTTGCTTTCGCTGCCGATCTCAATCAAAGGAGATTTGATGCCCAATCTGTGAGCACGGGATCCAGTCTGTGCAACACTTTCTTCGCCGGAAATGTAAAGAACACGGCTTTTGTGTTCAGCCAGTCCTCCGGCCATTTGCAAAAGCAAAGTACTTTTGCCCACGCCAGGAGATCCGCCCAACAAAACGAAGCTGCCTTTTGCTAAACCACCGCCTAAAACCCGGTTTAATTCGCCATAACCCGTATCGAAACGAGTCAGATGCATCTCCTCAAGTCTTTGGTCTAGGGAAACCGGCTTCGATGACACCGTCGCGCGCTCATCGCTGCCGACAGACCAGCCCCTGGTTTTGGCTTCGGGGGCCTGGATTTCTTCTACGAAAGTATTCCAGGCTCCGCAGTCGGTACATTTACCTTCCCAACGCGTACGTTGCGCCCCGCAATTTTGACAGACATAAAGTGTTTTGCTCTTCGATTTTGCCATGATTATTCGGTATCATTATTTAAGGTGCATTACAAATATTTAAGGTCTCAGGAGGAGCCCTTGCTTAAACAGACTGCCAAAACGAAAAATCCCTCAGGAAGCAGATTCTCAAACTCTCTCTCAAGCATTCTCGTTGGTACTGCGGTGGTTCTTGCAAGTTCCGCGGCACTCGCAGGCCCGGAGCTCCAGGCAAAAATCCGCGAGCTTAAGCAGAATGGCAAACAAACCGAAGCCATCGAGCTCGTGCAAAAAGAGTTGCAAAAAAATCCGACCGGAGAAGATCAAAAACTTTTGCCGTACACACTCGCAATGCTTTACTACAACGCCGGTGACTACGAAAAAGCGATCACTGCTTTTGATGCTGCTTTGAAAGGAAAATCCAACCTCGAAGAGTATGGGTATTTCTATAAAGGCATGGCGTACTTCAATTTGAAAAAATATGCCGAAGCTCAGGCCGAGTTCAAACGCGTTGACACGCTTTCGCCGAACGCGAAACTGAAAATCGATTCGATTTCAATGCTTGGCCAAATCGCGCTTCAGCACGGCAATTATAAAGAAGCTAAAGCCAACTTCCAAAAAATCGAAAAGCGAACTCGCGGCACCGAAGAGTATCCTGAAGTTCTTTATTTCATGGCTTTGGCAGAGCAGGGCGGCGGCAGTCACAAACAAATGTGCAAGTGGGCCGAAAAGCTTTACGAGCGCTATCCAACGTATCCAAAAGTTCAGGACTGGGGTTTTGATCTTGCTGAAAATAAAATCGGCGAGAAGCCAAGCCAATGTCCTTCAGAGCTTGATGATTTCAAAACTCGCATCCGTTATTTGATCTTTGCCGGTTACGATAAAAAAGCCCAAGATGAAATCAACGGTATCCGCGAGCGCCTCAACAAAGAAGATCCGTATTTGGCAGACCAAGTTCAGGCTCAGTTCTTTGCCCAACAAGGAGAGCTCACAAAAGCTTACAACTTGTTAAAACCATACTACGAAGCAAAGAAAAATAACTTCGGTTATTTAATGAGCTTTGCGTCCGTGTCCGCCCGCGCCGGTGAAGTGCAAGCGGCTGTGGGTTCTTATTACGCGGCTTACAAGATGAGCCCGCGTGCGAAGCAGGCCAAAGAAGCTCTTTATCAGTCGGCGTTTTTAAGCTACCAATTCCAGGATTACGACGGAGCTGCTCGCCGCTTTAAAGAGTTCATGAAGGTGTATCCGAACTCGGCATTGAACATAGATGCAAAATGGCAGCTAGCTTGGATTAAATATCTTAAAGGCGATTACCAAGGTGCATACAAAGCGTTTGCGCAGCTTCAGTCTGAAAAAGGCCGTGGCCGCCGTCATCGCGTTCGTTATCCGGCGGATCGTATGACTTACTGGATGGCGATGAGTCTATATCGTCAGGAAAAATTCGATCAAGCAAAAGTAAACTTTGAAAAACTCGCTCGCGATCCATTGATGGGTTACTACTCCATCGCGGCTCAGTACCGTTTGAAGAAGATGCAGTCGATGCAGCCCAAGGTTGCAAACCGCGGCTCGGTTCAAGACGTATCCATGCGCTGGGTTTCAAGAATGCCGGCGAGTGAATTCATGATTCCTTCGGTCGACGATCAAGCAATGCCGCCAATGGGCTCGCTCGATTCTGAGACCGAAGAGGGGCTCGTAATGCAAGAACTCAGAGGGGACTCTGAGGAGTCTGAAGCCACCGATACGGCGGACGGCACGGACGATAAGCAAGTCGATGTTGCTGATGAAGAACTCAATAAAGAAGTTGGCGCAAATCCATTACTGGTGAAGCGCTTTGAAAAAGCCCGCGACCTGATGCAAGTCGGTCTTGAGGACTGGGCGAAGTGGGATCTTTACGATATTGAAAAGAAGACCCGCAACAAGGACTTCATGAAGTCTTTGATGACGGAATACAATTCTGTCGGCTACTACCATCGCTCTTCGTATATTGGCCAAGTTTACTTTTCAGGCCAACGTTCTAATGGCGTCGATGTGGGTCGTAACTTCTGGGAGTTTGCTTATCCAAAGGCGTTCTCTCAGTATGTCGACCGCTACTCGAAAGACTTCTCGGTTCCGAGTGAGCTTGTATGGGGGATCATGCGCGCAGAAAGCCAGTACCGCAAAGATGCGATCTCGCCGGTGGGGGCTTTGGGCCTGATGCAGGTGATGCCGTTCACAGGTTATCGTGTGGCTAATTTGCTTGGTGATAAGGACTTCCAGCCTCGTCAGTTGCTTGAACCAAGTGCGGCGATCAAAATGGGCAGCCGTTATCTTGCGCGCCTGATGACGAAGTTTGATAACACGATTCCACTCGTGGCGGCGGGTTACAACGCCGGCCCTCACAGAGTGAAGAATTGGCTTGCGTCTTTCGGCCACCTTGAGACGGATGAGTTCATTGAGCACATTCCTTTCTTGGAAACCCGTAACTACGTGAAGAAAGTTGTTTCTAACTGCTACGTGTACTCACAACTTTACGGAAATAAAAAAGATCTCTTTGCTTATCTCGTAGATCCTGTACCATTTAAGACCGACGGCCAAATGGTACAAAAGGAATCATGGGATGACATCTAGTGGGGACGTGAGAGTTCATATACTGCGTAAGCTCGTTGAAACTCTCACGGCTCTGTTAGCATTGGTTTTTGTTAGCTTCTTGTTTCTTCATGCCATGCCGGGGGGGCCTTTCGATGATGAGGTCTCTCTAAATCCCCAAGTAAAAGAAAATCTGATTCGCACCTGGGCCCTCGATCAGCCGGTCGGGACTCAGTTCCTTGCTTATTTTAAAAGCCTTCTTAAGGGTGATCTCGGCAGCTCTATGCACCAAGGCGGGAAGACTGTGGGTGAAATTCTGTCACAGGGCTTTTCGCAAACGGTCGTCCTCAATGTGCTGGCGATTCTGGTTTCATATCTCTTGGCTTTTGCAACGACCTTTCTGACTTCGGCAAACAAGTACTCTTTACTGAGTCGCGGGATTGGCTCGTTGAATATTCTTGCGATTTCATTGCCGTCGTTATTCCTGGGGCCGGTGCTGATTTATTTCTTCGGGTTTTACCTCAACCTGCTGCCGACGGCGTTTCTTTCAAGTCCGTTGCATTATATTTTACCGGTTCTGACCTTGAGCATCCGTCCTTGGGCGCAGCTGCACATGCTGCTGGATAATTCCTTGCAAGAAACTTTGCAGCTTGATTTCATTCGCACGGCAAAAGCAAAGGGCCTTTCAAAGTTTCAAATTCTGACCGGCCATGCCTATAAGAACTCCTTGATGCCGGTTCTTTCAATGAGTGGGCCGCTGATTGTCGGCTTGATCTCAGGCTCGTTCCTGGTGGAGGTTCTTTTCTCGGTTCCCGGCCTTGGCCAGCAATTCGTCGAGAGCCTCAACCTGCGCGACTATCCGGTTGTGATGGGTTTGGTCCTTCTCTATGGCTCAAGCATGATTGTGCTGACGAATGTGTTTGATGTGATGGCGATGTGGGCCGATCCAAGAATCCGGGGGCAGCGATGAAGATTCGCTCGCGTCACGTCGGCCTTGGCTTTCTTTTAGCAATGATCATCCTCGCGATGTTCGCTGAGCAGATCAGCGGCGTGCGCTTTGATCATCAAGACACCGAGAGCATCCTGATGCCGCCGGGGGCCCATCACTGGTTTGGCACGGATTCCCTCGGTCGCGATCTTTTTACCAGAGTCTTCTATGGCGCCCGGGTTTCACTCTTTGTTGCGGTTTTCTCAAGCGGTCTGACGATGCTTTTAGGAATTGCCTTTGGCGCAATGGCCGGGTGGTTTGAGGGCTTCAGCGAAAGGCTTCTCATTCGCTGCTTGGATGTCCTGCAGGCGATTCCAAGCTTTTTGCTCGTGTCGCTGCTGTGTTTGTTCTTGCAAGGCCTTTTTGAGGTCGGCGACTTTAATCTGCGAACTCTTTTGGCGCTGACCCTGTCGATCTCACTGGTGCACTGGTTTAATGTTGCTAAGATCACTCGTGGGCAGACAAAGCAGATCAAAGCATTAAACTACGTCGAAGCCGCCCGCGCCTTAGGGGCGACGCCTTTGCGTATTTTCCAAAAGCACATTCTGCCGAACATGCAGAGCACGCTGCTCACTCTTTTCGTGATGCAAATCCCGGCAAGTATTCTGTACGAGAGCATGATTAGCTTTGCGGGCTATGGCTTGCAGGCGCCGCAAGTCAGCTGGGGAATTCTTTTGCAAGAAGGGTGGAGATCTCTTTCTCAGTTCCCGCACTTGCTGCTGCTCCCGGCTTTAGTTTTGTTTCTAACGGTCCTTGCCTTCCATCTTATCTTCCATAATCGCCCACCAGAAAAGTTTTTGCAGGAAGTGGACTAGAAACGACACCACTCTTTAGCTCGACCTTTGTTTAGAAATTTGCAAATGAATTGAGCAACTCCCCAGACTTTAGAAAGCTATTTCTCGGGGGGAATTTTCTATGAAAATTTATGTCAGTATTGTAGCGATGCTTTTCGCATCCAATCTCGCGTTCGCAGGTCAACTTGAAACTAAAATCGTGGGTGGCGTTGAAGCTTCCATGGGTGAGTTTCCGTTCATCGTGTCTTTGCAAGACAGTATGGGTCACTTCTGTGGTGGTTCTTTGATTCGTCAGAACTGGGTTTTGACGGCGGGTCATTGCGTAGCAGACGGTGTCGGTAAAGTGGTTATCGGTTTGCACAACTTGAATGACACTCGCAATGCCGAGATCATCAAGCCAAAAAGAATCATCCGTCATCCAAAGTACAATGAATCAACAACAGATTTCGATTACGCATTGATCGAGCTCAGCCAAAACTCTCGTTATCAGCCCGTTGATTTGAACACTGCTGATATCGCAGTTCCTGCAAGCGGTCCAGAAATCATGGCGACGGTTGCTGGCTGGGGTGCAACGAAAGAAACGAACCAAACATTGCCGGCTCGTTTGCAAAAAGTAGAAGTGCCTTTGGTTCCACAGGCTGTCTGCAATAAAAACTACGGTGGTGGCATCACTGATCGTATGCTTTGTGCGGGTTATGCTCAAGGTGGTAAAGATTCTTGCCAAGGCGACAGCGGCGGCCCCTTGGTCGCGACTGCTGACGATCACAAAGTCTACTTGATCGGTGTTGTGAGCTGGGGTGAGGGCTGCGCTCGTGCGAACAAGCCAGGCGTTTACAGCAAGGTCAGCGAAGCCGTGACTTGGATTAATCAAAACGCGAAATAGTCAGTCAGAAAAAAAATCTATACCAAAAAGCCCCGGCAACACACCGGGGCTTTTTTATTTTCTGTTTCCTCGGGTCAGCAAGACATTCCAAAACGAGATGCTCGTTATATTTTCGACTCGTTTCGGGCGTTTTCGCTTCGTGAAATTTGAGAGATCTTTTTTTGTTTATTACAATAAAGCCTCGGGGGAAGCATGAATGTTATTTCAAATCAGCGAGGCATCAGCCTCATTGAAACATTAGTGGCGCTCGGAATTGTTGCAGTCATTTCTATGGCTCTCGCGCAGATGATGAAGGATTCTATCAACGCCACCAATTACTCCGAATCCAAATTCGAAGAAATCGAAATGGCTCGTCAGCTGCAAATGCAGCTCAGTCTGAAGCCCGGTTGTGAGCAGAACTTCAAAGACAAACAGATTCAATTGCTTGATCCAAATAAATACGGATTTTTGCTGAATCCTGTGATGAGTGTTCTCGGCGGAGTTACGAACACCGCAGTGAACGCACTTAATAGCATCATGGGGATTGATAACTTCAATACTGTCATAGATAGCAATGGTCGCCCGATGTTGAGTGTCGGCGATACGATTGGCAACCGGAGCCTTAAAATCACCGGCCTGGGCTTTCATATCGAGTCTCAGGATTGGACGAACTTTCAAAGCGTGAAAGGCAGTTTACCGGCGAACTCCAAAGGCGCCGTCACTATGGGGAACCTCATCGTTTCAGGCGAGCGGGTTAAAACCAGCTACGGCGGCAAGACCTTCACACGGGCTTTCCCGATCCGGGTTCTCTTAGACGCTAACGGCAAGGTGAACGGCTGCTATACCGACACGGATGCGGCTGCGGACGCGGCCGTGACGATCATTAACAATCAAATCACTCAGGTGGTAAATAACACCATCAACCAGAGCACCACATTGGTGAACAACACCACTGTTAATAACGTCAAAAAGGGCTGTGATGTGACGGGGATGAATGGGATGGGTTGGTTTGCCTGCCTTGCGATGGCCTTCTTTAGCGGCGCAATGAAGTAGTGTCGCTGAATGAAGTTAAGACCGGAGTGTCATAAAGTCTCTGATTGCTATGGCTTAGAATATGCATCAGACTTTTATTGATGAAACGCGCTCTGCTCTTGATGTTCATTCTGATTGGTTTCTCACAGGCCCGGGCTTACCGGGATGAAATCCCTGACTATGGCGATCTCTTTGTGCCATCGAATCAACCCTTAAAAGCAAGCCCCATCGGCGAGTCCAGAGTTAAAGACCATCTAGGCGATACGCTCAAGGTTTCAAGGATGTCCTCGGTTGGAAGTCGCACGCTATTTTCATGGCTCCAGCTTTCGAATTTGCCCTTTATGTATCCAAAAGATTGCTGTCACTCACGGGCCTATCTGATGTCTGAGTGGATGGCAGCGCGAAGAGTCCTGAATGCCAAGATCTTCGTTCTTGGTGATCTTAATTATAATTCGCCGAAATATGGCCCGGTTCACTGGGAGTTTCACGTGGCGCCCGCGGTGCTTGATGAACATGCGCAGTGGGTGATCTTAGATCCGTCCACGCAAAGCCAGCCGGTCCATCTCAAGCAGTGGCTCGAGAAATTTGTCGGAGCGCCAGGCACTTATAAAGTATATGTGGCAAGCCGCTTCGTTTATAGCGATCAGTCGTTGATGAATCCGCCGCCTGCAAATTGGAGCGACTACTATGAGAACATCGCCCAAGGCGAGCTCATGGGCTGCGAGGCCGCGCAGAACCGCCGGCCTTAGTTGTTTTTTCTATTCTTACAAATCTCGATGATTTTAGTCTGAACCTGCGCACAGGTGGCTGAGAGTTCACGAGGAGCCTTGCTGCAAGCATCGTATTGAGTCGGGCAGTAAGCATATTCCGGAATAATGAGTTCCGCGTCTTTCTCAGCAAGAATCGCTTGAGCCACTTTCTCGACATTGGCAGCAGTCAGGCGGCCGTACTGATGTTCATTCAGCGCGATATCCATGGCTGTGATGTAATTCACAGTGCCGGGGCGCTCAGCGCGGAAAAGAACTTCGTGCAAATACACCGGCGAGATCTTATCGCCATATTGCGCGCGAATAGTTTCAGCGATTTCAAGGCTTGGCTCGGAGTTATCAAAAATCACGATGAAGTGACGGCCCGGGTGAGCGGCCAGAATTTTTTCAAGGTGTTTTACTTTGAATTTTTCAATCGACCACTCGGTGATCCAGTTACGCAAAGCCAAGTCCGCCGTGGGATACTGCGATTCTTTTAGAAAGCCACGGATGCGTCCTTCAAACCAGGTTGCAATACCGCTCACAAGCGTGAATTTTACAGGAGTGGTCTCGTCGCTGGTGATCGCTTGATAGAGCTCAGGCATGCCGGCAAAGGTTTTATCTTTTTCAAGAATCTTCACCGCAGACTTCGTGAGGCCCGTGTTTTCGGCCTGGCGAAGAACGTCATCAAAGCCGCTAATGAGAACGGGCTTGGTGGTTTGAGCTTGGGCCGACAGAGTCACAAAAATGAAAAGACTGATGAGGTATTTCATGACGGAGAATTTAGACCAAGTCCGAGTGCTTGTAAATAAGGCCCCATGGGACCGAGTAGAATCTTTCCGCCTTAGAGCCCCATCAAATGGGCCGCTTGCACGGTTGAATTGTAATATTGAATTTTGCGAATGTAGCGGCTTCGTTGATTACCGTCGGGCTGTGAACCTATATAGCCATAGTTGATCGTCGGAAGCGTGCCTGAAGTATCTGTCGTGATCGCCCCACGATTGATGGAGCTTGTGAACGAATTGGCTTTGTAAGTGATGGCCTGGCGGTTCACAGTTCCCGCCGTTGTGATCGCACCACCGGGGCTGAACTGCGAAGTGCTACCGACGGTGACGCCACTTGTGACGGTGGTGTTGTTATCAGAAATCTCAATCGAGTTCTGCGCAAAAGTTCCAGAGACATTAGTTGCAAAGAGCCCCAGCACGCGGTACGTGGCGCTGCTTTCATTACGCGTATTCATGTACTCCGCAAACAGCGTGCCTTGTGTGCCATCCAGCCACGCCAGTGAGTTGAAGATCAGCGTCTCGGCATTGCGAGTGACGGGCGAAGTGCTCGGAACCTTAATATAGCTGGTGGGCATAGTGCCTAGTTCTGCTTGAGCGCCCCAGGCGTAGATTTGCGAAAGATGCCCACTCCCCATATAAATCATAAAGCGCATCACGTTGCTGTTCGTTTTCTGTCCTGTGATATAAACCCGTGTCCAGTTTGTCGTGACGTTCACATCCTGAGTCACCCAGAGCTGATAAGCTCCCGTGGCCTCTTGCATCGCGAGGCGAATCGTGCCATTGGTGCTGAGAGATTTCACATAAACGCTAAAAACATAGGAGGTGTTGGCGGAGGTTGTCGGCAGAGTTCCATAGGTCCATGAATCCCCTTGCTGAGTCAAACGATCGGCTGTCATCGTTCCATCCGGTGCGACTGCAACGTCTTTTGCAACCAGCATGGGTGTTGCGCCTTCGGTGTTCCAGCAAGTCGCAAGATCAATGTTTTCGCTGCAGACGTTGATATTTGTTGCCGCAGGTTCTAGCAAAAGCCCGCGTGGCTGCAGCGTCGTCGGATCATAATCAAAGCGGGGAGTGCCCGCCGCAGCGGTTTGCATCACCCCCGAACTATCAAAGTAGGTCGCCGTCGAAGTGCGTGTAAACGTCAATGTCGAAGGCAGCGAGCTCATTGCCGTGAAATCCCAGTTCAGCACCGGCGGTGGCACGCGAAAAAAGGCAAATGGTATAATGTGGGAGTAACTCACATCAGCAGCACAGCAAAAGAGGAGTGAAAAGATAAAGAAACGTATGGTGAACTTCACTCTATTCAGGGTATCGAAGTTCTTTTTCGTCACAATTTCAATTCTCAAAAAGCGCCGAAGGACCTGTGAAATAGTGGTCTTTGTGAAACCGCGGACGAACTCTGAGTTCATGGTTCACGATGGAGCAGAGAAAGGCATTTGCTAGAGAGAAAAGAAAAACCCCGGTTTTGCCGGGGTTTTTTTAGAAACTAAACGTTGAATTTGAAGAACAAGATGTCGCCGTCTTTCACGACGTACTCTTTTCCTTCGACACGGTACTTGCCCGCGTCTTTTACGGCTTGCTCACTCTTCAAAGTGAAGAGATCTTCGCAGTGATAAGTTTCAGCTTTGATGAAACCGCGTTCGAAGTCCGTGTGAATCACGCCGGCTGCTTGCGGAGCTTTCATGCCGGCACGGATCGTCCATGCACGCACTTCTTTTTCACCCGCTGTGAAGTAAGTCTGCAAGCCCAACAATTTGTAAGCTTCGCGGATCAAACGATTCAATCCCGGCTCTTCAGCGCCGAGAGCATCCAAGAAATCTTTGCGCTCTTCTTTTGGCAACTGAGCAATCTCAGCTTCCATTGCAGAACAGATCAAGATCGTTGTGTTACCCTCTTCAGCGGCGCGTTTTTCAACAGCGCGAGTCCAATCATTGCCGCCGGCTGCGAAATCCGCGTCAGACACGTTCATCGCATACAATTGCGGCTTAGCAGTGAGCAAGTGCATCTCTTTCAAGAAAGGAGCTTCTTGATCATCAATCGCTACTGAGCGAGCTGGCAAACCTTTACCAAGGGCTTCAACAACTTTGCGAGCCACTTCGTATTCCATTTTGATTTTCTTATCAGTGCCGGTCTTTGCCGTTTTCTCAACGCGCTTAACGCGTTTTTCAGCAGAGTCCAAATCAGCAAGCATCAATTCTGTGTTGATGATTTCCATGTCGCGAACTGGATCAACAGAACCAGATACGTGGATGATATTTGGGTCGTCGAAGCAACGAACCACGTGAACGATCGCGTCTGTTGAGCGGATGTGGCTCAAGAACTGATTGCCGAGGCCTTCACCTTGGCTGGCACCTTTTACGATACCGGCGATGTCTACGAACTCCATCGTTGTTGGAACAATGCTTTGAGGTTTTACGAAACCACAGATTTTATCCATGCGTGGATCTGGAACTGTTACAACGCCGACGTTAGGATCGATTGTACAGAACGGGTAGTTCGCAGCCTCGGCCTTTGCAGACGTGAGGGCGTTGAAAAGAGTACTTTTACCTACGTTCGGTAAACCAACAATACCAACTTGAAGTGCCATGTGTGCGCCTCCGGCGCAGGAGGTGGAGGCCGGGACGGCCGCAACTGGACTGCGCCAATAAAAATTAAAAAACTACCTTACCCTAAGAATTAAACTTCGTCGAAGCTTTTTGGATCCCGTCATAGATGATGCTTTCAACCGCATCGCCCGCTTTATTAAGGAAATCCGGCATTTTCGCGAACTCATCTTGGGTGAATTTATTCAATACGTAATCAGCCACTGGGATATTGGGGTTCTCGGGGCGACCCACGCCTAAACGGAGGCGAATGTAGTCGGCAGAGCCCAACAAACCGGAAATGCTTTTAATACCGTTATGGCCGCCGTGCCCGCGGTTCTTCTGGATTTTCATTTGGCCAAACGGCTGATCGATCTCATCGTGCATAACGATGAGATGATCCATGGCGATCTTATAAAAGCCCATCAGGGGCTGCACGGATTCGCCCGAGAGATTCATAAAAGTTTGCGGCTTACAAAAAATAACTGGATGCTCGCCGATCTTGGTTTGAAAGATCTCGGCTTTGAATTGATTTTTCTGTGGGGGATTGCCCAAACCTTTGAGCATGTAATCCACGCCCATAAAGCCAATATTATGCCGGGTGAGGGCATATTGATTTCCTGGATTTCCTAGGCCGACGATGAGCCACATTTGTATTGTCTCCGAACTTCTTTCTACATCCTGATAATCGAGGCTTCCGCCTCGAGCTCCGCTTCCTGCCGGCCGTCCGTGCCGTCAGGTTTCTGTATCTGAAGACATTTGCAGAGTTTAGTACTTGTCTTCAGTCTTCATTCCCAGGCGACCACGATGGTCGTCTGGCCCCGTTCTCATGGACGGATGGCCTTCGCTGTTTCCCTTACTGGGCGATCAAGCCACAAAACGAAGTGAGCCACAAAACTCAAAATCACAAACAAAAAAAGCGGCCTTAAGCCGCTTTTTGAGTAGGTCGATGAGACCAATTATTTTTTCGCTGGAGCTGCAGGTTTCGCTGCACCCGCTGCCGGAGCTGCTGCTGCAGGAGCCGCTGCGCCTGCTGCCGGAGCTGCTGCCGCTGCTGGAGTTGCTGCTTCTTCTTCTTGAACCGCAACAACCGCGATTGTGTCTTCTGGACGAGAGATAACTTTAACGTTACCTACGTTCAAGTCAGACACGTGAAGAGCATCGCCTACGCCCAAGTTAGAAACGTCTGCAGTGAAGAAATCTGGGATTTCAGTTGGCAAACATTCGATCTCGATTTGACGTTGAACAACGTTCAACAAACCGCCTTCAGACAAACCGATTGGTTTACCTTCCAAACGAACTTCTACGTTTACGCGGACAGTTTTAGTCATATCAAGAGCGAAGAAATCAACGTGAACTGGACGGCGAGTCAAAGGGTGAACGTCTACTGACTTGATCAAAACCACTTTGCCGTTAGCTTTGTTGATAGAGCTTTTTACGTTGAAAAGAGCATTCTCGTAAGCGCGTGTGTTGTATTTCAAAACATCACGAACATCGACGAACACGTTTGTGTTCTCAACTGCACCATAGATAACGCCTGGAACTTTAGCAGCATTGCGGAGTGCACGGCTGTTGTGTTTACCAGTTTCGCGAGCTTCCATAGTGAGTTCAATTCTTTGTTTCATTTCATCTTCCTTCTGTTAGACCCATCTCCGTTTGGATACTGGTCACTTGTTACTTAATCAAAGAGCGAGCTTACCGAATCGTTGCCGTGGATGCGTTTGATGGCTTCTGCGAGCAAAGGTGCTACGGAGACGACTTCAAACTTGCCACAAGCTTTGGCGGCTTCAGACAGCGGAATCGTGTCTGTCACCCAAACCTTTTCGATAGGGCTTTCTTTCAATCGGGCGATCGCTGGGCCCGATAATACCGGATGCGTTGCAACGGCGAAGACACGTTTTGCCCCATTCTTAATAAGGCTGTCAACCCCTTGTGTAAGGGTTCCAGCCGTATCAATCATGTCATCGATAATCACAGCGGTTTTGCCCGAAACATCCCCGATAAGGTGCAAAGCTTTTGCCTCGTTCGGGCCGGACCGGCGTTTATCGATAATGGCCAGTGAACTCTCAATTCTCTTAGCAAAGGCACGGGCTCTTTCGACCCCTCCGGCGTCAGGACTCACCGCAACAAAATCAGAGCCTGTTCCCAGCTGCTCACGCCAAGCGCGGGCCAGGGTTGGAATGGCAAAAAGATGGTCCACCGGGCTGTTAAAGAAGCCCTGGATCTGGGTGGCATGGAGGTCCACGGAAACCACGCGGTTCACGCCGGCGGTGGTCAGCAGATCCGCCATCAGTTTGGCAGAGATCGGCGCCCGGGGAGCCACCTTACGATCTTGGCGGGCGTATCCGAAATAAGGAATCACGGCCGTGATCTGGGCGGCAGAGGCACGCTTGAGCGCATCCACCATGATAAAAAGTTCCATGTAGCTCTGGTTCACAGGCGGGCAGGTGCTTTGAACGATAAACACGTTCTGACCGCGGACGCTTTCATGGATCTCGATTTGTACTTCGCCATCGGCAAACGAGCTTACCTGGGAATATCCAAGTTCAACACCGGCTGCTTCGGCCACTTTTTTGGCTAGTTGGGGGTGGGAATTCCCCGAAAAGATTTTTAGGCCCTTCATCACTCGTAGTCTCCTGAGTTAAAAGTGCGTTTGCGCAGGAAGCAACTTCAGTTGCGCCCCAGGAGGCTAGCAAGGGGTGGGAGCTTTGTCCACTTTTCGGAGTGAAATGCCGATTTTTTACGCGGCCTTTTGATCTCCCAGAATGATCTGGTTGAGCTCTCGGCTCAGTTCCAGCGCATCGAGGGCTAGAGTATTGACCTCATTGGACTCTGTGGCGATTTTTTGGGCTGACGAGGCGTTCTCTTGGGAGGACTGATCGAGCTGAAACATGGCCTTGCTGATCTGCTGAATGTCATTGGCCTGTTCCGAAGAGCCCGTCGAGATCTCGTTATTGAGTTCTGAGACCTTATTCACCGAACCGACGATGGCATTTAGCACCATCCCGGAGCGGTCGGCGATTTGGCTCCCTTGAGAGATTTTTTGCACCGATTCCTTAATCAGGCCCGAGATGTCCTTCGCCGCCAAGGCACTGCGTTGAGCAAGGGCGCGGACGGCCTCCGCCACCACGGCGAAACCTTTGCCATGATCGCCGGCGCGCGCGGCCTCAACAGCAGCATTGAGTGCGAGCAGGTTTGTTTGAAAGGCGATGTCGTCAATCACGGTGATAATAGCTTCGATCCGCTTCGAAGATTCTGAGATCTCGTTCATCGACTGAATCAGAGCCTTGATTTCTTTTTCGCCTTTTTCAGCGGAGTCTTTCGAGTTCATGGAAATCGAAGCAGCTTCTTTGGCATTGTCAGAATTAACTTTCACCATTGCTGAAAGCATTTCCAGCGAAGCCACGGTGTCTTGCAGGGTCGATGCCGCCTGAGTCGATGATGACACCAAACTATTTCCGGAGCTGGTCATTACGTCCATGGAACTTGTGACCTGAGTGTTGGCTTCTGCAAGGCGAGCCGCAATTTTCGTAATTGAATCTGAAAGACGTTGAGAGAAAACATAAGCGATCACCAGCGCCAAAAGTACAGATATCACACTGAAAGTGAGCATCAGCACACGCGCCATGTTTTCATTTTCAATGGCTTTATTGGTGTTGGCTGTGACTTGAGCCAGTTGCAATTCCGTCTCGGTCCGGAGCGCTTTGTAAAAGACGTCGGCTTTGGCGGGGCAAACTTCACGGATCATGCGAACGATCTCGGTCTGATTTTGTTCGTAATCTTTAGATTTACCGATGAGCTCGGCACCGAAAGCAGAGAAGTCCTTCCAAGCTGCTTGCAGTTCTTTATAGCTGGCGCGGTCCTTCGCTGAAAGATCGACTTCTTCATAATATTTTAACAGGCGCGCGACCTGTTCTGCTTGGCGAAGGGCGGCCGCAGTGTAGTGCTCGACATCTTTTTTCTCGGTGCCGATGAAGGCAATGCTTCGCACCTGAATACGGAGCTCGCGAAATTCCCCGCGGAGGTCGCCGAGGGTTTTTACGAGTGGCAGACTTTGTTTGGCAATCGGACTGTAGGAATCTGTCACAGAGTTTACTGAATAGGATCCGACCAAAGCAACGACAAGGCCGGTCGCGGTGATGGTCAAACATGCTAAAATCATCTTTATCTTTAAGCTCATAGTTGTTCCTCGCGACTTTCTGTAGGCCCTTTCGGTCATTTTCAAAGTCACCTACGCTCGCATTAGGCAAAACGATGAACGAATGCTTGTCCATGCCAGACTAGAGAGTTTCTGATTATAATTTTAGAACAGTTTATGGAAAGTAATTCTAGCGGTGTTTCAGCAAGTTACGGAGCTCTTCGTTCGGAGCGATCTTTGGTAAAAACCGAGAAAAGGGGTGGTGAAGTTGTACCGTCACTGAATGACGGAGATATAATTTTTTTTCACTCATGTTTGAAACGCAGCTTTAGCGAGCGAAATCAACGAGCATCGGTGTAGTTCTTGAGGATTTTTTGATAAGTTCCGTTCTTTTTAATGTTCTCAATCGCGCGATTAATCTGAGTAAGAGGCAATTTGGACTTTTTTGAGACTGCACATTTGGTGCGAACGCGATCCATTTGCAACTCGGACTCTTTTAGAATTGGGTAGATATGGCTGAAATAATCGTATTCGAGGTCTGACATCACGATGTAATCAAGCCGGCCATGGATGAGTTTCTGAATATTGCTTTGATTGCTGGCGCCATCTTCGCGGGTGATTTCGCCGCTTTAAAATTCAGACTCTAAATCATGGTAGATAAAGTTGACGACGGTGCCGACGCGCTCACCGTGGAGGTCTTTCAATTTTTGAATCGTTTTTTTGCTGGCCGATACGATCACGTTGACGCTGGGATAGAGTTCAGAGGTCCACAAAACATCGTTACGGATTGCGGGCTGCCAGATTTCGTGAATGTGGCAGATGATATCGATATCGCCAGAAAGCAAACTCGGAGCCACACGATTTTTTGGCAGCAAGATCCATGTTGTCTTTAGTTTCATTTCCGCGGCAATGGCTTCGCCAAGATCTTTCAAAAGACCGCGCTCTACCTCGGGCTTGTGGAGTGGATTTTGAATCTCAACGAGCGGCATTGAGTAATTGCTATTGATGCCGAAGTAAATTTTGTCAGCGGGGTCGTCCTTACCCCATGACAAAGAGGCCAACAGCGTGAGTGTAAGAGCTGGAAGTAGTCTCATACGAGAAGGTTATCGAACCGCAGAGTGAAGTCACTGTTTAGTTCGAGGTTTCCTTGAATCTAGGCCTTTAGCTTTTCCAGAAAGGCTTTCAGGGCTTGCGCTCTGTGAGAGTGTTGATTTTTATATCCAGGGCCTAACTCCGCGAGGGTTTGCTTTTGTCCCTCTGGAATGAACACAGGATCATAGCCAAAGCCCAATTGTCCCACAGGTTTTTGGGAGATAGTGCCTTTCATCACGCCTTCGAAGTGCCATTCGGCACCGTCGGGAGTAAAAACCACAGTCGAGCAAACAAACCTCGCATTACGATTCGCCATTGGGCGAATTGTCATCATCTTCAAAAGCTTCGCGATATTTTCACTGTCAGAGGCTTTTGGGCCCGCATAACGTGCCGAGTGAATGCCTGGAAGATTGTTGAGTCCTTCGACTTCAAGGCCAGAGTCTTCGCCCAAAACCCATACGCCGGTCTTAACGGCCTTGAGTGTGCGCGCTTTGATCTGCGCATTTTCAAGAAACGTCTTGCCGTCTTCAGGGCGGGGAGTGAAAGAAGGGATGTCGGCTTGAGTGAAGATTTTTAATTCTGCCAACTCTTTCAAGCCGAGTTTGTATTCAGTGACTTTGCCTTTATTGCCGGTTGCGATCCACAATTCCATGACAATTACATTCCGCTGATTTGAGTGCGTTTAAAAATAGGACCGACGATTTCTTCTTGGACTTTGAAAAGTTCGAAGCAGCCTTTCTGTGCGACATCCATCATCGCGTTCAATTGCTCGCGAGTGAATGGAACGTCTTCGGCGGTTCCTTGAACCTCTACGAAGTGGCCTTTGTCTGTCATCACAAAATTCATATCTGTTCCGATGGCAGAATCTTCGTCATAATCAAGATCCAGCAAGATGTCGCTGCCTTGAATGCCGACGCTGATGGCAGCGACGTAATTGATCAAGGGCATATTCTTGATTTCGCTGAGACCGTGTAACTTTTTAAGTGCGAGCGCGAGCGCCACAAAGCCGCCAGTCACAGAAGCCGTGCGCGTGCCTCCGTCCGCGTTGATCACGTCACAGTCGATGGTGATTTGTTTTTCGCCCATGAGTTTCAAATCCACGGCCGCGCGCAGAGAACGGCCGATCAGGCGTGAAATTTCTTGCGTGCGTCCGCCGTTCAAAGTTTTATCACGCTTCATACGTTGGTGAGTTGAACGCGGCAACATGCCGTACTCTGCCGTGATCCAGCCTTCGCCAGAACCGACAAGCCATTGCGGAGCTTTTGCTTCGTAGCTTGCCGTGCAGAGAACGCGGGTTCTACCGAACTCCACCAAGGCAGAACCTTCGGCGTATTCAGAAACGTTGGACGTGATTTTTACTGGGCGTAATTGATGGGGCAGACGGCCGTGAGCGCGCATGAGACATCCTTTGAAATGAAAGGACTTACTCTAGTGCTTGGCCCTCAATTTTGTCCATCATTTCTTTGTATTGAAGAACGGCTTTGTAGATTTTCTGGGCAATTTCTTGCTGGTATTTAACCGTGTTTAGCTTCTGAGATTCCTCAGGATGGCTTAAGAAGCCCACTTCCACGAGCACAGAAGGCATGGTGGTTTTTGAAACCACATAGAACGGGGCTTGGCGGATCGCCGAATGAGGCCAATCCGTCGACAGCAGTTGGGTCATTTTCAAGCTGCTCTTGGCGCGATATTGGCGATGCAGATCATCCACGATCGCCATGATATCCCCTTTTTTGGAAGGGGCTTCTGCAGCAGCAGAGTGGGTTTTGCCGTCGGCTCCCGATTTCTCGGCCTGATTTTCCTGATCCGCAAGCATCAAGCTTTCTTCATCGGGGGGTAGCGAGTTCTGAAAATAGAGCTCGGTCCCTTTTACGCGACGATCGGGGTTTGAGTTCGCGTGCAGACTGATGAACAGATCTGCTTGCGCGGTCTCGGCTTTTTTCACGCGCTCGGGGAGTGACAGGTGCTGATCTTTTTCCCGGGTCATTTGGACGCTGAATTGCGGGTTGTCGGCGAGCAGGGTTTTTAAATAACCGGCCACTTTCAGAACGAGATCCTTCTCTTTCAATCCAGAATGATACGTCCCTGAATCCACTCCGCCGTGGCCAGGGTCGATCATGACCTGCAGGGCTTTGGCATTCATGGAGATGGCTGTCAGAGCGGCAACGAGAAAGAAGCGGTGAAAGAGCTTATGCATGAATCTAGTTTAAGGTTTTTTGTTTTCGGGAGACAGTCGAGGAATAAAAGCTGGACAAAAAAAAACGGCGACCAGGTGGGGGGGGAGGGCCTAGTCGCCATGGGGGGGTACTTATCTATAGAGCAATGGCGGTGCCAGCCCTTCGGAGGGTCGGGGACGGATATATTCGCTCCTGCGGTGTAGAGCCTTTTGACGGTGCCCCTTTTGGCGGTCACAACAGGTGCCAGGCCCTGTTTCTTGTTGCGATGAGTCCGGAAAGAGGGCCTGGCACCAAAAAAAACGGAGCCCTTGGGCTCCGTTGGTTTCTATCCGCAGTATGTTTTTAAGTTAAGCTAAACTTCGACACATCTCCTTGTTATCAGCATCGCCTATTTGGTGATGTTGAGGTAACGGAACCAGAGGTCGAACACGAGGTGCAGTTTTCCGTCCTCTGTTTTTACCACAGACTTCATGAGAGTCTGGTTACCGTACTGATCCGTTTCTTTATAACGTTTGTCATAATGAAGGTCGATCACAGTAAGGCCTTTTTCTTGGAGTGTATAGAGCTCGTTTGGATCCGCAACGCCGTCACGGTTGCTATCTTTCCACAGGCGAAGTTCGCTGAAGATCGCATCATCCTCTGTGATCAAACCGTCTTTGTCGTCATCATATTTTGCCAATGCTGCATAACCGTTAGCAGCAAACTTACCATCTGGGCCTTTGGTGTTATCACCAAACATTTCGTCAATACCCAAGACGCGACCTTGTTTGTTAGGGAGTACGATGAAGTAGTATTCTTGATCTTCTGGAGTCAGCCAAGAAATCTGCTTCTTATCATGAGCCCTCGGGAATGAATTCTCGCCGAGGATATCGAACTGAATACCATCAAGTGGTGAAGTCAGCTGGATGCCGCGAGACTCTGAGTTCATGCTCACGATGAGCGGAGATACGCGGCTGTCACAATTTGCTTGTGTCGCATCTGTGCTGGTATTGCCATATTTCTTATTCACGCTGCTGTACTGGCTGTTTTGCTTGTTGAAATCGTAAAGGATTGCGATCTTCTTGCTGCTCGTTGTGTAAGTGCCGTCAGCATTTTTCGTGAACTGGATATCGCTTTGAGTGAACTCCTTCGAAATGAAAGCCGAAGAAGAAGCGGTGGCATCCATAATATGAGCTTCGTATTTTCCAGCTGGGAGCTCTGGGCACGGAGTGAAGCTGACTTTTTTAGTATTTAGGATCTGAGACTTAAAGTCGCCGCTGAGTTCGCAAACAACTTTATTCGTTTTATCAACGATCACGATTTTCAACGCAGCAGCAGTCAAAACGTTACCGCCGGCCGCATCGCTGTGCATGTTGGAACATTCAAATGAGAAATTCACAGGCACGTTTGTTTTTGGTGTGTTGGAATCGTTCCCTTGAGGATTTTTTCCTCCGACACTCGAGTCGTCACCTTTTGGTGGAGTTTTACCTCCGGTGTTGGAGTCATCGCCCGGACGAACCCCCGCGACATTCCCGTCATCTCCTGGAGTAGTGCCAAAGACGCCTTCCTTGCCTAAAGCTTCTGCCTTAGCTGCTTCATCGATGGTGAATTTCGCTCGCGAACAGTTTTGATAACCAAAGGTCATCAATCCGCCGAGCACCATCACCGTCAAAGCAGGCATTAACTTACTGTTCTTCCGTGCATTCATTGAGTTCCCCCCACAATGAAAAGAAAAAAACGTAAACGTTCAATTTATTATGGTGCAGAAACGGGGCCACGCTAAGTGAACCACGACGGAACTGGGACTAAAAACCAGTCTAGCCTTTTGACATCTGTGTGAGGAGCAACTGACAGTTCTCACTTTGAAACACTGTTTCGATGAGCTGTTGTTTGTTCCAGAAAGAAACGCTGAGCGCGACCTCAATCCAGTTAATTTGCAAAGGTCTCTGACCGATACGCCAAGTGTTAGATTTTATATTTAAGGAGGAACCGCCATGGGGACGTTGAAACCACTGTTGTTAGTAATTGCATTGCTTGCTTCCACAAGTCTTATGACTTCAGCACATGCGAAGTCTGTTGATTCAGCCCAGGTAGATGCTGAAGAAGCTGCGACCGACGCAGAAAGCGCAAAAGCTGATGCCGCTGAAGCAAAAAGAAGAGCAGAGGAAGAGAGAAAAAGACTTGATAAAGCCCGTGCGGAGGCTAAAGCCGCTCTAGAAAAAGCTCGTTCTGCAGAAGCAAATGCGAAAAAAGAACAAGCCGAAGCTGAGCGTGAAGTAGCGCGTGCAAAGCAAGAGACTGCGGAAAACGAAAAGCAACAAAAGCAAGCTGAGCAACAACAAGCTCAGGCTGAAGCTCGTATTAAAGCGGCTCAAGAAAAAGTAGCTCAAGCGAAAGCGGCTAAAGAACAAGCTATTGAAAAACGTAAAGCGGCTGTGAAGTCTTCTGAAGACGTTGCTTCAAAAGCGAAAGATTCTGAAAAAGAAGGCCAAAAAGCCATGGACGAAGCAGCTAAAGCGACGAAAGAACTTGAAGATGCTAAGTTGAAGTTGAAACAAACTGAAGCTGAAATGGCTAAGACTCAATTAAATACGCAAAAAGCAGTTGCTCAAGGTAAAGCGACTGAGGCCCGTGTAAAAGCTGAAATGGCTCGTATCGAGGCTGACAAAGCTCGCGCGGAGGCTGACATTAAGAAAAACCAAGCAGCTCATGCTCAAGCTGACGCTTCTGTAAAGAAGTTGGAAGAAGATCAAAAGGCCGCGGCCGAATCTTTTGCGAAAATTAAGTCGTCTTTGGAAGAAGAAAAGAAAAAAGCTGACGAAGCAAAGGCTAACGAAGAAAAAGCTCGTGCGGCATTTGCAAAATCTAAAACAGATCTCGAGAAGTCTAAAGCTGAGTTGCAAAAAGCCACTGCTGAAGCGACTTTCGAAACTGGTAAAGCTAAAAAGGCTGTTGCTGAGTTCGAAGCTCAATCAACAAAGGCCGATGCTGAGCTTGCTCGTTTAAAAGCTGAAGCTGAAAAAGCTAAAAAAGAACGTGAAGCTATCGAAGAGGCCCTCGAAAAGGCAAAGTCAAAGGCGGATGAGCACTCTATCCGCGTCGATACGGCAAAAGCAGAGGCTGAAACTGAAAAATCAATGTTGGAAACTGCAAAAATCAGAGCTGAGACAGCGGGTTTGAACGTGTCTGGTATCGCGGCGATTAAAAAATCTGCGACAGGTAGCACGGGTGCAAGCACGAAAACATTGGTTAAAGACTGTGTGGTTCGTACAAAACCTGAAACTGGTAAGCAAGTGGGCGTGGCTAAGAAGGGCTCTAATGTGAGCATCACTGGCCAGCAAGGTGTGTGGGTGCAAGTGAATAGCCCTGAAGGCTATATGCACCAGAACTGCGTTAACAAATAGTATGATATATGTTTTCGCTCTTCGTTCGCCGGCCTTGGGCCATTCATAACCCACTGAAATCTTGGACTCTCGCAGGCTTGAGCATGCGGGAGTGCCAGCTTTTGGTGGCGTCGATGACGGACGCAGAAGTGAAAGTGAGCTGGGCGCACCACGAGAATTGGACCGAGTGGAAGCCGCTCAGCGAACCTGAATGCCACGATCTGTTTGGCTATAAAGACAGTGCCCACGGCGAATTGCCGGCGGTGCCGCAAATCACTCAGGAAGACGATCACGAAATCACGCAGGTCCGCATGGTCACGGTGGGCGTGCAGAAGCGTGAACTGATTGCGCGTAAATTTACCCGTTACGAAGCCAAAGTGCCGGTGGAAATCGTTGTTGGTTCAAACACCTTTTCGACGAGTACATTGGATATGTCCGAGGGCGGCTTTTGTTTTGAAGACAAGTTGCCGGACTGGGTGGCGGGCTACTTCACGGTTGTGTTGAACACGCCAGAAAAGATGTTTGAATTCACCTGTTTCTTAGCGGAAGACCAAAAGAAGGACAAATTCCGCGCCGAAGTTGCTCCGACAACGTCAGAGCAAGTCATCAACGAATTCCGAGCATGGCTAGAAACTAAGAAGTTTCCAGCCGTTGCCCAACGCTAGCTCCTAGGTGCCCGCGGCCCGCGTGCATATTCGCCCGAGCCTCCGAATACCCCCAAGCCACATATCTTCGTCCGGAATACGAATTGTTGAATTTAGTATTGACGTGGTTTTTTGGGGTGCTTGGCTTCGCTTATGCGGGGAGATTTTACGTGGGGCTTTGGATTTTGATTTCTGCAAGAGATCTCTTCGGGGCGAAGGGATTACGCTCTTTGATGAGTGATATGATTCGCGTTAGGCTTGAGCTCGGAAATTCACTCTAAAAACCTGTGTTATA
>JAFEAQ010000020.1 GCA_018266295.1 Bdellovibrionales bacterium
ATAGGCGATCACTCAAATAGTTCTCGTTAGAATTAAAGAGTGTTTCAGTGAAATGGTATAATAGACGACCTAATCGTATAATATACCATTTTACTTAAGGGACCCTTTTCCGCGAAGAGCGTATCGCGCTTTATGTGCGAAGACTCCCTCCAATCAAAACTTCGAATTAAGTACTTGTATTCAATCTTCATTCCCAGACGACCACGATGGTCGTCTGGCCCCGTTCTCATGGACGGATGGCCGATGTGCTATCCGCGACTGGGCGAGACGAGCACAACAACTAAATTTATTCTTCGCTCAGCGCCTTCGGAGTGAATTCTGAAGGTTTTAGGTTTTGATCCACTTTGATGTTTGAAAGCGCGATTTCTGTCGCGCGGTTATTTTGCACATTGCGGATTTTGATTTTGCCCGCGCGCCACTTGCCGTCGCCGACTTTTTTGTAGTCGCTGAAGTCGATGACTTTGAGGAGCTTTCCTTGCTTGTCGTAGGCCTCAGACTTCGCCGGCAAGTATTCGTTCTGCGCGATATAACTGATCACTCTGGAGTAATTTCCTGAAACTTTGTTCACGTCACTTTCAACCACGTAGTAATTCTGACCACCGATCTTGGCTTCTTTTTTTAGAGTGTTCTTTGCACTCGTTTCGGTGTTGATATTGAAATCCTCGGTGTTGAGCTCAGATCCCAAAATGGAATTCGATTCGCTGGAGCTCGAAGCCAAGCGACGGGTCTGTTTGCTTGAAGGTAGGTAGAGCCACTTTTCTTCTTTGCCGTCTTTGTAAGTTGCTAGCAATGAAGTGCCCTTTAGATCTTTCGGGGTTTGCATGCGGACCATTACGTAGTGTTCTTTTTTGCTGGGGCTCAACCGCATGATTTTCATGCCGCGCTCTTTCGAGCTTTTGTCGGCTTCGATGATTTTCATGGTGACGTCGAACTCTTCGTCTTTCGCACTCATGCGGCTTGAAATTTCAGAGGCGATTTTTTGTACGTCGACAGGCGGAATTGCCGCACGGGCCGAAGAGGTTGCACCAAAGAGTAAGAACGTGAGACTGAATGCTGACAGGCCGAACATGAATCTCTCCTTTGTTCTTGGACTCCAATTCGGAGTTTTTAACAACCAAGGGCAGCTCTTCAGAAGCGTCGGCAAAAGAATAAGATCCCCCACCAGGCCAGCCACCATAGACAACACCATGTAAAACCCAAAAGTTCTATTCATTGCGAAGTACGAGACAAGAAATACGGAAAACCCGGCCAGCAGAGTCAAACTTGATATCAGACAAGGATTGCCCTCAAGCCATAGCGCTTTTTCCACATCCAAACGGTTGATCGAGCTGCTTTTTTGAATACTGCGCAAACGCTCGAGGAAGTAAACGGTATTGTTAAATGCCAAGCCGAGTGCAATTGAGAAAATAATCGCGATGCTGGGTTTAATTGGAGTTTGTGAAATCGCAAGGAATCCCAGAAGCACCGCCGGCGGCACCAGGTTCGGAATACACGCCACAAAGGACCAGCGCACGGATCTAAAGACAAAAATTAAGATCACAAAGATCACGAACATTGATTGCCAGAAGCCAAAGATCAGTTCGCGCGACAGTTGATTATTCAATGTGTGAATCGTTGAGCCCATGCCCGTGGCATTGACGATAAAACCGGGGAAGGTTTTGCGCGCATCGCGAGTCATGCGTTCAACCAAATTATTCAGTTCATTGGACGGCAAGTCCTTTGCCCGGATTGCAATCCGTGTGCGCGAAGAATCCGTATTGAGATAATTCTTCAACGGGCTTTGGTCAGAGAGAGAATACAAAAACAAGATCTCGGCGGTGGAGGCTTTGCTTGCAGGCAAACGACTCTGGGTCAGATTCGATGCTGCCAAAAGATCCGGAAGACCCACGGCGCTGCCGACGCCCGGGTATTTGCGAAAGCGGCGAACCATGCCGTCAAGCTGTGCAAGGAGCTTGGGGTCCCCCCAAATATCTTTCGTTCCGCGCAGTTCGATATCAATTGGAATCATCCCACCGAGTTCATGGTCAATGAGCTCCGTCGAGTTGCGAACCTGGTGATCCGTTGGTAAGTCGTCGAAAAGGCGGGCAGTCCACGAAAGTGTTTGGCCTTTGATCGCGAGAGCCACAGACACGCCAATGATTAGCAACGCCACAACGCCGCTTTTTTGGAAGAAGTAAAGACTCCAGCGCGCTTTCGCCCAGGCCCATTTGCGAGCCTGTGGTTTCGGCAGCAAGATCAGCAGCGGTACTAAAAGAATGTAAGAAACCAACCAGCAAATAAAGATCGCCATTGCGACGGTTAAGCCGAAGTCCCGGATCAGCGGCACTTTGGTAGTCGCAAGGCTCAAGAAGCCGATCATCGGCGTTAAGGCGGCTAAGAAATTCGCGCCTAAAAGAATACGCATCGTGCGAAGAACAAGCCGGTGGTGCGGCATTGGTGGCGCGTTCTTAGCTTCCTCCACCAAGCGGAGCATCGAGTGAATACAAAGCGACATCACCGTGATCGTCGCAAGGATCGGAATTGTCGTTGAAAGAACTGTGAACGAATAGCCCAGCATTGCCATTGCCGCAAGAATCATCAAGTTCGCCACAACAGTAATAATAAAAGAAATAATCACCGGCGTGAAATTGGCAAAGACAATTGTGAGAACGATCAAGCATGCGAGAAAACCCAAACCCACGAAGTTTCGGATCTCACTTTGTAGCAACACACTGATATCGGATTGCACCGCGGGCGTTCCGCCGATTTCGACTTTTGCAAATGGCAAACTCTTTTGGGCAAGGGTCTCGATCTCGGATTTCATAGCCTGCAAGTCAGCAGAGGTCGAGTCTTTCAAATAAACAACAATAGAAACCGTTTTTGCATCTTTAGATACCAGGGCCGGCGTTAACAGAGCGTTCTGCATAACCTGTGAGAACCAGCGCTGCGAAGGAATAGACTCCAGCAAAGGGCCGACGCTGAGGCCTTCTTTATTATTCACAGCCCCTTCAACGGTCGCGATGCTCAGAGCATTTTTGACGCCATCAATTCGGCGCATCTCTTCAGTTGTTTGTTTAAGTGATTGAATCTTTTCCACTTCAAGCCAAGTTTGTTGCTTATCAAGAAGTTGCAAAGTCGCAATGAAAGGTTGGGAATCCGATATTTGAAAAGTTCTTTTTGTTTTTGCATCCAGCGCCAATAGCGGATTTTGTTTGGGCAGGAATTGACTCAGAGAATACTTCGTTTGCAAGCGTGAGAAGGTCAGAACACTTAAAACTGTCAATGCACTCATCAAAATTAAAACACTGATGCAGACTCTTTTGACAAAAACTGGAAGTTTATCCTTAGCCAACGATGGATTGGTCACTGAGATTCCTTTGCAAGAGTTTGGTATTTATTTTCTATTAGTACTTTAGAAAAGAGAATCTAAGCCGTTAACATAAGTAGAGTCCTTTAATGCTATTATACCTTACAACGGGGAACAAGATGCAGATCCATCGATTCAGACTTTTGTTGTTAGCCCTCATCTGTTTTTTCCTGAGCCGTGTCGTGTTCGCGAGTTCCGTTGTGCAAACGGAATTTGAAATGCTGCTTCCAAGATCTTTTCAACAAGATCTCATAGAAAAAGAATGGGACACATTGCAGAAACAAGAATTCAAATTGAACTGGGCGCTCCCAGATCAAACGTTTGATACGCCGGATGTGAAAGTTTTCATGACAGGATTAAAACTAGATTTGAATACGCGTTTGCAAAAGCCAAATATCGGTGGCAGTGGTGAAACAGTTCTACTCGAGTCGCGTGGACTTGAATCTAATCTTTTCATTCAGTCGGTTGCCATTGATCAATATATTGAACGTGATATCGGCGGAGTGATCGGGCGATTCCGTGTACAGGCAAAATGTGAAGGCGTGAATCTCCACTTAAAGCCAGGCAAAGCCACTCTGACAATGCAACTCAGTCCTGTGTTTGATGGTGCTATTTTGCGGGCGCAAGTTGATGATGCCAACCTCACTTGGACACCGGATGCGTGGGAGATCACTGCGATGAAATGTTCGGGAGCAGAGGGCTTCGAAGACATCGTTCGTGATGAGATCCATCAGCGCACCGGCGATGCTTCTATTGTCACAAGTCAAAAAGCAACCTTGATGCAGTACGTGCGCGATTATGTCGGTTCACATTCTTTGGATCTTTCAAAACCACGTAGCCTCATTACAGCCCGTCCAGACATTAAGGTTTCAATGAGTGTGACAGATTTTTCGGGTACGGAAAAAAACGCTGTCGTGCATGGACTTTTTCGAGTTGAGTTTACGCGCCTAAAGTCTAATGACCAAAAGAATCTGCGCCTGTCAAAAGACAGTCTCGGGTCCAACAGCTCGCCGGTGATTCGTGTGCCGGAGGATTTTGTCTTAGAAGTGGCAAAGCAGGCTTATGCCGGCAACACGTGGAGTGAAAAAGTTTACTCTACGGATATTCCGGGATTTCAGACGCTCATGAAGTCGCGATTCACGCAGTTCTTCGTGTGGCGAGAGCTCATGGATTATCCGAAGAGTGCAAAATTCCTCTTTGAAGTCTATTCACCAAAAAATATATCTATCAGCGGTGCCCATCTGAGTTACGATGTGAAAGCGCCGCTCTACGCAAAAATGTATGCACCACGTGCCGGGGAGTCTGTGCCGTTTATGAATTTCTCCGTGCCCTTGACCAGCAACGTGAAGCTGTCACTGAATGACGGCAAGATTGCAGCGAAGTTCACGGACGTGACACTTGGCCTGCAAGAATCTTGGGATCCAAGTTATGTGGCGAAGTATTCCCCGTCAAAGACCTTCGCGACAGAAACGATTCGTAAACGCATCCAGAGTGCCGCGCAAGGGGCCTCGCTGAATTATACGCTGCCGTCAATCCCTGTGGCCGATGATGTGTCGTTGCTAGTTCAAAAAGTGCAGAGCACGAAAGACGGCGACCTGGTGTTGTATTTGAAAATGCCAAGCTCAGGCCCGACGCCGAAATAGATTATTTGCGAAGGATCTTGCAGCTGTAGGATTGATTTTCGATGTGCTCATAGGCATCGAGGTGCTTACTGAAGCGATAGTAGTCCACATAGAGCTGACTGAGTACCGGGCTATAGACTGTCGTCGACTTCCACTCTGGATAGCCTTCTAGGTGATTTTCCATACGTAAAGTGATTAAGCCGAAGTGGGCGGTCTTGTTTGTCGCGGAACTCACTGGAGACAAAACAAGTTCTGAAGCTTCTTGGTTGTAGCGGTTCGTATGGTACTGGAACAGATCTTCCGAGATCTTTAAAACCGTGAGGCAAAGTGGGCGGGGATCGCTACTCACTTGCGGCAGGCAAGAGACTGTCAAATTGATTTCAGAACCTGGATTCTGCTGTTGTAGTTTTGCCGACACATCTTTGCAGTTCCACGCAGCTTGCGCGCTAGAGATCATCAATGCCGTTGCTATAAATCCGAGAAATTTCATAGGTCGCCTCTTTGTGAGAGAGTAATTTATAAAATTCCGCTGAAAATTTAAAGACGGGCGGCGGATGATTGTGAATTTTACCAGCTACGACTGAGCGAGAGCCGATAGTTGTCATTCTCGTTGTAAACACCAAGAGGTGTTGTTGGATTGCCTGAAATGATTTCGGCACTGGCTTGCAATGTCCAGGCATCGAAAAACCGGCGAGCCACCGCGTACTGCTGGAAATTGCTGGAACGGAGTGTGTCGTAGAGCCCAAGGACAGTCACCGTCCAATTATCTCCCCACGAGAAGCGGCCTCCTGCCATCCACGAACGGCGAAAGATTTCTGTCACCGACACGTTCGAATCGTTCTCTTTCTCAGTGTCTATGAAAGAATACTGAACAAGAGCTACGAGCAGCCCCTCTGAGCCAATATTGAAGTTCTTTTCAAGACCCACAATGCTTTCATGGGTCCATCCTGGCAGTAAAGGATCATCGCCATAGCTCTGTGAATAGTTGGTGGCGTATTTAAAAAGAAAATTCCATTGATTGCTGACCCAAGAAAAACCGCCGGCGCGCTGGCGGTAATATTTTAGATGCAGTTTCACGTCGGGATCGGTTTGAATGACAATGATTGGTGAGACCTGAATCACATTGCCCGTGACCTCAGGTTGAACGATCGGGAACTGATTGATGCCGTCATAGCCTGTAAAGCTCAGGTCGACCGCGCCCAAGTGCCATTGCAGGCGCAGCCCGACATTGTTGTCAGTCGCATGATTGAGTTCCATGCGGCTTTCGTAAGTGTAGCGCAGATCTTCCGGCAGAATCAGGGCGACGTTGTTATCCACCGTGCGCGGAATATAGACTTTGCGCGGAAGCCAGCGGCTATTGATACCGGGCAAAATCGATTCGCGATTTTTCGGAATATAGATCAGTTCCTGCTCGGATTTTTCCGTATTATGCGAGAAAAGCACGGAGCCCATCCCGAGTTTCACGGAGCGAAGCGGGTCATAGTACTGGCGCATGTTCACGATATCCATCGGATTGTAACCGTCGGTCACGCCCCAATTCAGGATGTTGCTGCCGACTTGAATGCTGGCTGTTTCGCCGCGCAGTTTGAAATAGGCTTCGCCGACGTCGGCAAATATTTTTTCCTCATTGGATTTATTCTGAGGATCCCACTGAAAGGTGGGTTTAAAAAAGAATCGATAAGTATTGCCGTATTTTCCAGTTAAGGCCGGGATCAGGGAGAGGCGGTTCAGAGTGTTGTTGGTATCTTCACCATAGGTTTGGGGCCAATAAACGCTTTCGATTTTTGCGTCGGTGGTGAGGCTCCAGCCGTCTTTGGCGCGCGCCAAAAATGGAAGCAAGCAAATGATTGTTAGGATCCCAAGACGCAGTCCCATACTTTAAAAAAACATGGTTTGTGCCTAGGGGGCCACCTTGAGGATGCGAAGACTTTGTCCTGGTTTGGGTAACTATTTGCGGCCCCCTGTTTAAGACTTCTGCAGGCAAATTCTGCTCAGTTCTTTTTTACAGAGTGTGGCCGTGGGCACGGCAAGTGCACCCTTGGGGGCGAGTCCAAATTTTGAACGTGGAGGCATCTATGAAGAACGTACTTCAATCCGTGGTATTTGCTATATTCCTTGTCCTTGGTGCTTGCGCTAAAGACAGCGGCGGTGGCAATTCCGATCCAACAGTAGCGACAGTTCCTTCGGCATGTGCTGCAGGTCAGGTCAGCTATCAAAATACCTGCATCCCTCAGGGCGGCTGCCCCGTAAACTATGGTCTTTACAATAATCAATGTGTGCCTGCGACAGTGGCGACAACGGGTTATGGTAACTGCGTTGCCGGTCAGGTTTACACTCAGCAAGGTTGCTTGGCTCAAGCAAATTGCCCAGTGAATTTCGGGATGGCGCCAAATGGCCAATGTATTCCGGCTTACAACGTAGGTTATAACGGCGGTTACAACAACGGTGGCTACTACTACAATAACGGTGGAGCTTACAACTCTTACTACTATCAATACAGAAACTATCCAACTGGCTACTATGGTGGCGGTTACTATGGATATCCGACGGGCTACTACGGTGGTGCAGGTGTGGGTATCAGTGGTGGTATCTACATCGGTGGCGGCATCCGTGCAGGTGTCCCAGGTATGTACTACGGCTACTAGTGCTTAAAGCGGACGTTTTAATGAAACGTTTTATGATGTCTCAAAATGAAAAGGCCCTGTGATGGGGCCTTTTTTATTTTGACTTGAGAGGGAGTTCCAGGCGAGCGTTCGGCCATCGTTCTATTTCTGCAACAATGCTTTTTATGGGCACCGACTAATAAAGTCCCTGCAGTCTTCTTAGAATTAAAACTAAGAGGTCTGTATGAAAAACGCAATTCAAATTCTCATCCTCTCTTTCGTCGTTGCAGGCTGTGCGAAGTTCCAGGGATCGCCCTTCACAGATCATATCGAATCTTCGGGCAGTCAGCAAAACCTGCGTCAGCAAGAGCGCCTGTTCAGTGATTTGCAGGGAATCGTCCCCACAGACCAGAACGGTATTAAGATTGCGCTGATGTCCGATAATCATCATAACTACAATGACATCGACACCGTCGTAGACATCCTCAATCAGCGCAATGACCTCAACTTCGTGGTTCATGCCGGTGATATGACCGACAGTGCCTATAACTTCGAATACGATGCATTTATCTCGAAGTTCACGCGTTTGAATGCGCCGGCCTTTACCGTGATCGGTAATCACGATGCCATTGGCAAAGGCCGCAAGATCTATAAAAACTATTTTGGCGAATATAATTATGCCTTCGTCTATCATGGCTATCACTTCATCTTTTTTAATAACAACCGCTTGGAATTTATTAACGAAGGCTGGAGTCTCGACTGGCTTGAGGCCGAGCTCGCGAAAAATTCAGGTGTACCAAAAATCGTGATTCAGCATATTAACTACGACAACGCCGATGCCTTCACCGACGAGATGAGCGAGAAAATGAAATCGCTCTATGAAAACAACGGTGTTCAGTGGGTGATCAACGGCCATCGTCATGTCTTTGGTTTTGATACCATTAACAACGTCCGCTACTTGCAAGTTCCTCGTATTGAAGATGCAAGTTACTTAGTTCTCAGCTTGCAAGACGGTGAGTTCCAGCTTGAATCCTACAAAGGAGCCTCCAATGAAAACACTTATCAGGGTTCTCTTTCTCATTAGCTTTGCTGCCAGTGCCGAAGCCCTGGAGTTTTCCGCCGGAGTTCAGCACGCGGGATGGCTCGGTGAAAAAGTCATCTTCGCCGGTATTGAAAACGATGAACAAACGCTTGGTTTAGATTTACTCTTGGGACGCTCGGAAGATTCTGACGGGCAACGTGTCGACCAGATCAGTTTGAAATTCCGTTACGCTCCGTGGTTGCTAGACCTGCCTTATGATATTCAGTGGCAGCCGGTCTATTTTGGAATCTTTGGCACTTACACGGATGGCCGCGAATTTTTCTACGATAGTGAAGAAAAATATCCAGAGAAAAACTATTACGATCCAACCTTGCGCCGTTATGGGTTTTTATTGGGAACGAACGTCAAATATAAAAAGATCAGTGTTTATACCGAAGTGGCGGCCTTGGATAAATCCATGGAGTCGCAGGTAGTTGCGAATGGGTCGTTATCCTGGACGGATTTGTTGTCAGCGTCAGTGGGCCTGCGCTGGAATTTCTAGCTTGTAAGCACGCCTAAAATCCCGGAGGATGAAATGGTGAAGCTCAGTCAGTTAGACCTTAATGAAATTCATTACTTTGTCCGAGTCGTGCAAGAGGGAAGTCTTTCCGCGGCTTCTCGCTATTTGCAGATTCCAAAATCTAAAATCAGCCGCAAGCTTGCAGCCTTTGAAAAGAAAGTCGGTCATACACTGCTCAAGAGAAACACTCGCAGTATTACGCTGACCGATGAAGGACGCAAGATCTATGAACTTGTCGGGGGCGGCCTTTCTGAGCTGATCCATCAGCTCGATAACAACCTTTCTCCGCACGCGGAACTGGGCGGGCAGCTAAAGATCGGCGTGCCAACAGGGCTTGGTACTGGACCGCTTATGAGCATTGTCGGTCTTTTTCGTAAGAAATATCCTGGTGTGCGTTTGCACATTCAAATGACCGACCGGCCTGAGGCATTGCTGAAGGACGACTTCGATCTGGTTGTGAATATCGGTCCTGTGAAGCAGGACTCTTTAATGGCCGTTACTATTGCGGAAATGGATTTGTTTTTATTTGCGAGCGCTGAGTACCTGCGCAAGAACGGCACGCCGGCTTCGTTTGAAGAGTTGGTTAAAAAGCATTTGGTGATTGAGCTTAATAATAGCGACTGTGAGACCATCACTTGGCCTTTAACCAGTACTAAGGGCGAAACGCATAAGCTTGTGATTGAAAGCCCGGTGAGTGTGAACATGCCTCAGGCGGTGAAGCTTGCGATCATGGATCATCAGGGCTTTGGTTTTTTGCCGTGGATGATTGCAAATCCTGAATGGAAAGACGGCAGCCTCGTGCGAGTTTTTCCGGATTGGCGCGTGAAAGAAATCCCACTGCAGTTCCTGTATCATAAGCACAAGATTAAAAATCAAAAGGTGAAGGCATTCATCACATTCTTTAAAGCCGAAGTAGCTCGCCGCCGCCCTCAGGGCGTTGAGGAGTGCTAGGCTTGGGCTGGGCCGCCGCTGTGGCAGCGGGAGTGGTGGTTTTGGCTCTGGTTTGTACTCTCTAAGTGGTTTTGTCCGGGATACGAATTATAGAAAATAGTATTGACGTGGTTTTTTGGGGTGCTTGGCTTCGCTTATGCGGGGAGATTTTATGTGGGGCTTTGGATTTTGATTTCTGCAAGAGATCTCTTCGGGGCGAAGGGATTACGCTCTTTGATGAGTGATATGATTCGCGTTAGGCTTGAGCTCGGAAATTCACTCTAAAAACCTGTGTTATA
>JAFEAQ010000021.1 GCA_018266295.1 Bdellovibrionales bacterium
CAACATCAATTGGATAGGACAGTGAAACGTACAACATCCCCAATGTGCAAACACCCTACGGTACTGTGGGGAGGTTCAATTGCTGAAGGAAAGGTCTCGAATCTCGAACTGGATTCTATCTGTGCACGTTGTGACTCCCCTTTGTTACGAACAGCGACACGGCTCCAGATGATAACTCAGACATATGTTGCTTCTCTCAATCATGCACTTGTACCTACTTTTTTCAGACAACATTGGTTCCTCACACATATTGACAAGACACGACGGATCATAACAGTTTACGATAGTGCACCAGCAGATTTCGTGCACACGCAGATCCGCAGACATTTCGCCATGTATTTCAACGGCTACGCAGTGCTTTTCCCAGACGCCCCCCGCCAATTGCGGGGCAGTGAAGATTGTGGACTCTACACCCTCCTCGCCGCGATCCGTGCCCTGATTGGCTTAGCACATGTTCCTGTACCAAGTTATTTTATCTCATTTTTAAGGAAAAATTTACCAACACTCACTAAAGATGAAATTGTGAGTGCCGTGCGAAACGTGTCAAAGGCGGAGGACAGGTTGAACATGGCGGGTGGAGGTCCGAGCACACGACAGCAGCGCGCAGAAGGCAGCGGTTACCAAAATGATGACCGCGTCGCTCGAGCAACGAAGATCGTCTCTTCCCTGAGGGCGCAGGCACAACGTGGAGAAACAAGGCCAAAGACAACCGATCCACAGCAAAACACAAACACGCCACAGGTGGCAAGGCCAAGGGCCACACGCCAGGAGCCGGGCTTAGCGGTCTCCCAAAAGGTCCAACAACGAAGTGAGCAAGCACCTAAAGTTACTACTATGGCCACCTCAGCGGATCAGGTTGACAATGCAAATCAAGGGCCAAACGAGTCACTTCAGGGGCCAAGGACAAGCGATACAACTCAAAGGCCTATTCAACCACACACGAAGTCGATTACAAATGTACCGACACCTCCTTTACCCAATCCGATTTCGAAACAGCCTTTATCACTCCGACGCCAGTCACAAAAGAAGTTGCCCATGTCCTCAACTGAACATAATGCCACAAAAATTGCGAAGCCTCACCCTTTTGGAAGGGGCCATCAGTCGGCGCAGCTGATGGCCCACACACCTTTGCGCATCGTACAACAAAAGATTCTGACAACGAGCGAGCCCACGAACCTTCCTATGCTAGTAATCCAAGCACTTGCGACATCCACACGCCAGGAACACAAGAGGTTCTTAGTGGAGTTATCCAATTACCCTCCACAACTCGAGATGCTCCCCTTGGACGAAGCATTGGTCATGCGGGTCGAAGATATGCGGAAGGAAAGGTTGTGGTCGTGGGCCACGACACACAAAAAGCTAGTTACGGCGGTACACGTGTTAGCTATCCTACCAGTTTATCGCGAGAGTATGCAACCCATCCAGCTCAAGTTCAGTACCGTCGTGACTCAGGCATTGAAGACAGCAGGCCGCGAGAAGGCAATGGAGCGAGCGCGAGTCCCGGTGCCCATGACTCCCACCATCTTCGTCCACACGTTGGCGAGGATTCCTCCTCACCAAGTCGCGGAGCGTGTCATACTGACATTGATGTGGTTCACGGCAGCACGAGTGGGCTGTGTTTGCCTATTGCGCAGGGACGAAGTGACACTCAAGAAGGACGGCTCTTTCGAGCTCACGTTCCGTCGAGGGAAGGGTGCGAAGCTGCGGGGCAGACCTTACGTGGTGTACACAGCCAAGTTGCCCGAGTTCATGATCCAACCAATCAAAGTTTATCTCGACTCATTACCACGCTTGACGAGCCCACTCTTTACGATCACACCTGCCAAGATGTTACCGATTTTTCGCCTGGCGGACAAGCGCATGGAAGCCCGCAGTATCCGACGTGGCACCCTCCAGACTATGGCACAGCTCAAAGTCCCAATCGACGTACTACTAATGTACTCGGGCCACTCTTGCGAGAAGACTCTGTGGCGGTACCTCAACTATGGCCACGATTACGCACTCATGGCCCAAAGGATGTCAACAGCTGGCGAAGCCCTGATCGAACAGGACCAGGACAGCGACACGGACAGCGAGACGGAGGAGTTACCAGCAGACTTACAATGCTAGGTTTACAAGCTCCTAATTGGCCTGCCCTACGAGGTAAACAAGGCAATACAAATAGCTCAGAGGGACCTTTGCATATCAAGACAGAGGTCATCGCCAGTTTAGACATTCCATCACTGTTACAGAAGTTTGGTAACTTGAATCATGAGTTGAGAGAAGCGTTAGAATGGATAGACGATTCACACATCTACGATAGCATCCGATCTTCTCTCCCAACTTTCACATTCCCAGTGCATCGCTCAACGTTCACGTCAGACGATCTTTCGCAACTCATCAAGGCTGAAAAACTCTCAATCGCATCCAGAGGTACAACTTACTGCAACGCATTTACTGTCCAAGAAGACAAGCCTGAAGGTATTAGACGCAGGCCTATCATAGAACCACTTATCAACTGTGTCATTGAAGAATTTTGGCAACCCCAATGCCGTGTTACTTACACGCCTAAATCTGAGATTCGCAAGCAGGTTTTCGAAAGTTCAGCTTGCTTACAATACGACTTCGCAGCATGGTTTGACCAGATCCAGTTACACCCACACATTCGC